>NZ_JAWOQN010000006.1:0-182327 GCF_033337395.1 Vibrio sp. YT-19(2023)
GCTCGACTTGCATGTGTTAGGCCTGCCGCCAGCGTTCAATCTGAGCCATGATCAAACTCTTCAATTTAAGATTTTGTCGGCTCAATGAATACTGAACATTCCTTTCGCTAATAAATAGCAGAAGTAATGTTTGAATTGACTGTGCTGAATCTTTCGATTCAATGGTCACTTCGTTTCATTGAAACCTAATTTGATACCGAAGTATCTAATTGGATTATCATCAACGAGTGCCCACACAGATTGATAGGTCTATATTTTTAAAGAGCACACTTCGAAGTTCTCTTCAAAGTGGACGGCTATTTTAGCTAGATAACTTATCGTGTCAAACACTTTTTTAAGTTATTTATCTGCGAGTTAATTTTAACTCACTAACCGTAGTTGTTTAGGTTCCGCTTCACTTGCTTTCCCGTGACAACGGAGGCGCATTATAGGGAGTTCATTAAAGAACACAAGTGCATTTTTTAAAAAAACTCACCTTTTTAGTTTATTCGTATAGAAAACAGACAAAAGACTCTAAAAAACTATAGAAAAGGGGCCAAACGGCCCCTTTAGTGTGATTTTTATCTCAATTTTACTGTATCCATACAATTATTGATGAGCACAAATTTGGTCATTAGTAACAATTAGCTGCACTGTCTTGTCTGGAACGATTTCACCAGAAAGAATTGATTTGGCTAACGGGTTCTCGACATTCTGCTGAATTGCACGTTTTAAAGGACGCGCACCATACACAGGATCGAAACCAACTTGAGCAATCAAATCGAGCGCTTTGTCGGAAACTTCTAGTTGATAGCCTTTCTCCTCTAGTCGTTTCGCCAAACGTTCCAATTGAATAGAAGCAATGGACTTAATGTGTTCTTGACCAAGTGGATGGAACACCACGATTTCGTCAACACGGTTCAAGAACTCTGGGCGGAAGTGTTTGCTAACCACATCCATCACTTCACTCTTGATACCTTGATAGTCTAATGTTGCGAAATTCTCTTGGATACGAGATGAACCCAAGTTAGATGTCATGATCACAACCGTATTACGGAAGTCAACAGTACGACCTTGACCATCCGTTAAACGCCCATCATCGAGAACTTGCAGCAGAATGTTAAATACATCCGGATGCGCTTTCTCTACTTCGTCTAACAAAATTACCGAATACGGCTTGCGACGAACCGCTTCAGTTAAGTAACCACCCTCTTCATACCCGACATAGCCTGGAGGTGCACCAACCAACCTTGCCACTGAGTGTTTCTCCATGAACTCAGACATATCGATACGGACCATCGCATCTTCACTGTCGAACATAAAGCTCGCAAGTGTCTTACAAAGCTCTGTTTTACCCACACCAGTTGGACCTAAGAATAAGAAGGAGCCAATTGGTCGGTTTGGATCAGAAAGCCCAGCTCGACTACGACGAATGGCATTCGATACAACAGAGACCGCTTCGCTTTGACCTACCACACGATTATGCAGCACGTCTTCCATGCGAAGTAGTTTCTCTTTTTCCGCTTCTAGCATCTTGGATACCGGAATACCGGTTTGCTTAGAAAGTACTTCTGCAATCTCGTTGTCGGTTACTTTATTACGCAATAGCGTCATTTCCTGCATTTCAGCTTGGGTTGCAAGATCTAACTGCTTCTCAAGTTCAGGAATACGACCATATTGAAGCTCCGACATGCGGTTTAGATCACCAGCTCGGCGAGCAAACTCCATGTCCATACGAGCTTGTTCAAGCTCAGACTTAATATGTTGAGTACCAGAAAGAGCTGCTTTTTCTGTATTCCAAACCTCTTCTAGTTCAGCGTACTCACGTTCTTTTTCATTGAGTTCTTCATTAAGCGCTTTCAAACGCTTTTCACTCGCTTCATCGTGCTCGTTACTTAGTGCTTGCTGCTCAATTTTGAGTTGGATGATTTTACGCTCAAGCTTATCCAAGGACTCCGGCTTAGAGTCAATTTGTAAACGAATGCTTGAAGCCGCTTCGTCGATTAAGTCGATCGCTTTATCCGGCAACTGACGGTCGGAGACATAGCGATGTGACAAACTCGCCGCAGCAACAATCGCTGGGTCGGTAATTTCGACGTGATGATGAAGCTCATAACGCTCCTTCAAGCCACGTAAAATCGCAACGGTATCCTCAACGGTCGGCTCATCCACCAGCACTTTTTGGAAACGACGTTCTAATGCTGCATCTTTTTCGATGTACTGACGATATTCATCCAATGTTGTTGCGCCAACACAGTGCAGCTCACCACGAGCTAATGCCGGTTTTAGCATGTTGCCCGCATCCATTGAGCCTTCACCTTTACCAGCACCGACCATAGTGTGTAGTTCATCAATGAAGAGGATGACATTGCCTTCTTCTTTAGCAAGTTCATTCAATACTGATTTTAAACGCTCTTCAAATTCCCCACGGTATTTCGCGCCAGCAACCAGTGCGCCCATATCCAGTGATAGCACACGGCGACCACGCAGACCTTCAGGTACTTCATTGTTAACTATGCGCTGCGCTAAGCCTTCAACAATTGCTGTCTTACCTACGCCTGGTTCACCGATAATCACAGGGTTGTTTTTAGTACGACGCTGCAATACCTGGATAGTACGACGGATTTCATCATCACGGCCGATAACCGGATCCAATTTACCTTGCTCTGCACGTTCGGTAAGGTCTATGGTGAACTTTTCCAATGCTTGACGAAGCTCTTCTGCATTCGGATCATTGACCTTTTGACCACCTCTGATCTTTTCGATTGCCTGGCTGACTTTTTGCTCTGTTAAGCCGATCTCTTTGAGCAATTGCCCCAATGGTCCGCGATCTTCTAAAGCGGCAAGCAGGAAGACTTCAGACGAGATATAGGAGTCTTGACGCTTTTGCGCCACTTTGTCACACAGGTTAAACAATGTGCCCATCGAGCTAGAGAGCTGAACATCCCCACCGATGCCACTGACTTTTGGTAATCGATCTAACATTTCACTCAATTTAGAGCGTAAATGCGTTACGTCCACATCCAGCATAGTAAGCAATGGACGAATTGGACTGCCATTTTGATCAAGCAAAGCCACCATGAGGTGAACTGGCTCGATATATTGATGATCGCGCCCTAACGCTAGTGATTGAGCATCAGAGATAGCGATTTGAAACTTACTTGTGAATCGATCAAGACGCATATCTACCTTCCTAACCTCAACTAAAGGAAATTCTTTTGACAGTTAGAAAGATGGATACTCGGGTGGGGAATTTCAAGGGAGTGAATGAATAAAGATAGCTTTGCAAAAATAGTAGTATGCATCTTAGCACTTTGGTGCTTATAGCTAGTCTTCGATCCAAATAAAGGTTGCTTGTCGACCAGTCTTACCATCACGGCGATAAGAGTAAAAAGAGGCTTTATCTTGGTAAGTACAAAGTCCAGAATCAAACACTTGTGTCACACCAGTCCGGTTTAGACGTTGCGTTGCCAGCACCGACATGTCAGCAAACCATTTACCGTCGATATCGCGTGGAGCAAATGCTTGATTCGCCTGTGAATCAAAATCAACAAAAGCTTGCAGAACATCTTCACCCACTTCGAAGGCTTGAGGGCCAATGGCGGGGCCAAGCCACGCTATCACTTCACCAGAAAACAACGCTAACGCATTTTCGACAATGCCATTTGCTAAGCCGCGCCAACCTGCGTGAACAGCGGCTACTTGCGTACCTTGTGTATTAGTCAATAATACAGGTAAACAATCGGCGGTCATCGCTGAACAAACAACATGGCTTGAAGAAGTAAATACACCATCCGCATCAAGCACCTGTGTTGTTGGTTCATTTGCTTGAGCCACAACGGTTGAATGCGTTTGGTTTAACCAGATTGGCGCATTTGGCATGCTTGCCTGTTGCGCCAACCAAGCTCGGTTCTTCTCTACTAAAGACAAATCATCCCCAACGTGAGTACCTAAATTTAGCCCTTGGTAAGGGCCTGTCGAAAATCCGCCTATGCGTGTTGAGGCGAAAGCTTTGACATTTTTAGGCGCTGGCCAGTTCGGAATGATCGTCTTCATATTAGAATTCTTCCGGTAAGCCGTGCTCTTCTGTATCTTGACGAAGCGCTTCAGTCATCACAACCATGTCATCAGGCACTGGAGCATGAAACTCAAGAACTTCGCCCGTAATTGGGTGCTCAAAGCGCAGCATTACTGCGTGCAATGCTTGGCGATCGAAGCCCCGGATCATTGCCGTTAGCTCTTCAGACGCACCTGTCGGGATGCGAGCACGTCCACCATATGCAATATCACCGAGCAGCGGATGCTGAAGATAAGACATGTGCACACGAATCTGGTGCGTACGACCCGTTTCTAGACGCAAACGAATACGCGTGTGTTCGCGGAAGCGTTCAGCAACACGGTAGTGCGTTACTGCTGGTTTGCCCATTGGTGCCACCGCCATAAGCGTGCGCTTAGTAGAGTGACGACCAATAGGTTGATCCACTTTACCGCCCGCAGTCATACGACCAATAGCGATCGCTTCGTACTCACGAGTAATATTACGTTTTTGCAGTGCGCGAACCAGACGAGTTTGTGCAGGAACGGTTTTCGCCACCACCATCAAACCCGTGGTGTCTTTATCCAAACGGTGCACGATACCTGCACGAGGTACTTCTGCAATATCAGGGTAATGATGCAACAACGCATTAAGCACAGTGCCATCAGGCGTACCAGCGCCCGGATGAACCACAAAGTCACGAGGTTTGTTGATAACGATAATATCTTCATCTTCATAGACGATATCTAGCGGGATATCTTGCGCTTCCCAGCGTTCTTCATCTTCTAACTCGGCTTGCAATGTAATTTCCTCGCCACCCATTACTTTGGTACGAGGTTTAGTGACAACTTCACCATCAACTTGAACTTTCCCATCAAGCAGCCACTCTTTTAGGCGCGAGCGAGAGAAGTCCGCGAATAATTCGGCGATAGCTTGGTCTAAACGTTGACCTAACTGGCTATCTTTTACGGTATTTGTTAATACAATCTGCTGAGCCATATCGAACTTTTTTAAAAACTGTGAGACTAATGCTCACGACTGTGAAAAAATAGACTATTACGTCATTGTATCTGTTACTGGAAAGAAAGTAACGACAGCTTAAGAAATATTTAGATTCAAGGAACAGACTCCTGATATGAAACGTCAGACTTTAACAGGCCTTTTAGCGGTATCCCTTCTGTTTGGATGTGCAAGCAAAGAAGAAATCGTTCCTGATGTGCCGCCTTCGGAACTGTATGCAGACGCACAGATTTCTCTTCAAAGTGGTAATTGGCTTTCTGCAATTGAGAAACTGGAAGCATTAGACTCACGTTACCCATTCGGTGCCTACTCAGAACAGGTGCAGCTTGACCTAATCTATGCGTACTACAAAAACGACGACCTTGCTTTGGGCTTGGCAACCATTTCTCGCTTTATGCGTTTAAACCCAACCCATGAAAAGATGGATTGGGTGCTGTACATGCGAGGTCTAAGCCACATGGCGCAAGATCGTAACTTTATGCATGATTTATTCAGCGTAGATCGAAGCGATCGCGATCCTGAACCGGTAAAAAAAGCGTTTGATGACTTCAAAAAACTGCTTCAACGCTACCCGAATAGCCCATATGCAGAAGATTCACAAAAACGTATGGTCGCGCTGAAAAACCGTCTAGCGAACTATGATTTAGCGACTGCTGACTTCTACCTTCGCCGTGAAGCTTGGGTCGCTGCTATTAATCGTAGCCAAGAGCTACAAAAAGCGTATCCAGACACAGAAGCTGCACGTAAGTCACTGACTATCCAGTTAGAGGCCTACAAGCAACTTGGTTTGGAAGACGCCGTAGCAAGAACTGAAAAGCTTATCGAGCTCAACCCTGTGAAGTAATTGAACTTGCTTTAAACTGAACCGCCACCGTTTTTACCGTGGCGGTTTTTTATTACTCTCAATAGTGTATTCAGCCCTTTCTTGATGATCTTCCTAGCTCCACATATGCTTAAAGTTCTCCTCCCCCCTTTATAAAAAGGATGTGAACGTGACGATATCTAAGCTTTGCGCAGTTATGCTGCTCCTATTGTCTGCTTCCGTTTGCGCACTGCAAATCTCGCCGCTCAAACAGCCTCCTTATACCGGAGACCTCGATGTCATCAAGGAGAAGAATGTACTGCGCGTCTTAGTTTCTGCTGATTTAGGCTTTTACTACATTGAGGGCGGCACACCAAAAGGCATAGGCGCGGAATTGCTGGCGCATTTCGAAAAAGACCTTCGTAAACTCAAACCAAAGCTTAACGTACAAATTATTCCTGTTGCCCGCGACCAGCTACTGCCAGCCTTAGAAAACGGTTCAGGTGACTTAGTTGTCGCCAACCTGACTATTACCGACACGCGCAAACAGAAAGTGGAGTTCAGTTCACCCATCCTCACTGGTATTCAAGAGTGGGTAGTGACAAACAAAAGCACACCAACGATGACGAAAATCGAACAACTGAGCGGCAAAGAGATTTGGGTGCGCGCCAGTTCTAGCTACTTTGAAAGCATTCAGACACTAAATAAGAAACTAAACAAAAAAGGCTTACCGCCTGTTATCGTGCACTTTATTGAAGAAACACTTCAAGATTATGAGCTGGTCGGAATGCTCAACAATGGTTACGTCAAAGCCATTGTTCTCGATAGCCATAAAGCCAAGCTTTGGCTGAAAGTGATGGATGATATTCGGGTTCACAAAAAAATCCCTATCCGCAAAAATGGCAAAATTGCTTGGGCAATGCGAGAAAATAGTCCCAAATTAAAAGCCGTCGTGAATAAGTTCATCCAGAAGTCTCGCTCTGGGACACTACTCGGTAACGTTATTTACGGTAAATACATCGATAATACGGGATGGTTGAACAGAGCTCTTAACCCTAAGAAAATTGCTCAACTAGAAAAACTCACGGCGCTATTTTCACGCTATGGTGAGAAATACGATATCGACTATTTACTGATCGCTGCAATCGCTTACAAGGAATCAGGATTTAATAACGACCTAGTTGGAAGTCGAGGTGCCGTTGGCATAATGCAAGTCCTACCTAGCACTGCTCAAGATCCGAATATCAATATCAAAAATGTTCGACAATTAGAAAACAACATTCATGCTGGAGTGAAATACTTAGCTTTTTTGCGTAAGCAGTACTTCAGTGATCCTGATATTACTGCACAAAATAAACTCTACTTTACATTGGCGGCTTACAATGCGGGCCCCGGCAATGTAGAGCGTATTCGTAAGCGTGCAGCCCAACAAGGTTACGATCCTAATGTTTGGTTTAATAACGTGGAAATCGTTATGCGGAAAAGTTTAAGCTCAACGGTTGGGTACGTCACAAGCATTAATCGCTACTACATAATATACAAACAACTAGAAAGCTTGGACCAAGTCAAAAGTCTAGAAAGGGTTTCACTAGCCCCAAAAGACCCCATTTTCATGATACCGCTACGAAAAGTCAGCCAAATGCCAGACAGTAAAAAGCCGCTTGTACAGTAAGCGGCTTTTTAAATGGATTCATTGGAAAGACTCAGTGATCGTCATCACACGTTACGTGCAGTTAAATTTTAACCACCTCAAATATTAGGCCGTAAAACTTCCCTAAAAACGAGGCCGTTTTCAGCTGAGTACTCTATCCAATCTACGGATTTACTAACCGATAACAAGCAATTTCACGATAAATCTCAGAAGTTCTTGAGTGAGATCACATTCATTTTTCATCATAAAAAACCCGAGCAAAATAATGATCTGAATCACATTTTTTTATGCTTAAAGCGGTAATCTGAACTCAACCCATGAGGGATGCAACAGAGGAAAAACACTTATGACAATGAATATCACTGGCAAAAACATCGAAATCACCTCTGCAATCCGAGCTCATATTGAGAGCAAATTTAAAAAACTGGAGAAATGGCAAGTAGACCTAATTGGTTGCCAAGCAACTTTCAGTGAGGAACCAAACAAACAGAAGAAATTCGAAGCGGTTATCAAAGTTCCTAAAGGCCAGCTCATTGCCTCAGCAACTCACGAAGATCTTTACGCAGCTATCAACGAAGTGGAGCAAAAACTAGAACGACAATTGAACAAGCTGACCCACAAACCTGAAGCTCGACGTGCAAGTAAGCCTGAGCTAGTGGAAGAAGAAGAGTAAACTGAACAGATTGAGGAAATAGCGCCGAAAGGCGCTATTTTTTTGCTTGACGCTCTCCCCAGCCTTGCTTATTGTGTTTAAACACTCATAAATTAAGCACTATTTATGCATTTAACCTCACTGTTTATTTTTGACTTCTTTTTCCTCCCATAGTTGGAGGGGCGAACTCGTTTGTGAAAGAAAAGTCAAAAACAAACAGAAAGCCTCCCAAATCGGGAGGCTTTTTTATAAGGAAAGAATTGATGACTGACCAACCTATTTCCCTCGAAGAAATTCGTTTACGCTTGAATGAGTTGGATGACCAACTTCTCAGCTTATTGTCTGAGCGCCGTAAACTCAGCATTGAAGTAGCCAAAAGCAAAGTACAAACCTCAAAGCCTGTTCGCGACGCCGTCCGTGAACAGCAATTATTGGTCAAGCTGATTTCTAATGGCCAAGATAAATACGAACTTGACGCGCAGTACATCACCAAACTTTTCCATACCATCATTGAAGACTCAGTTCTGCTTCAACAAAGTTATCTGCAAAATCTCGTTAACCCACAGCAAAGCCGTAAGCCACTTGCTCGCGTCGCTTTTTTAGGAGCCAAAGGCTCTTATTCGCACTTGGCAAGTCGCGAATACTTCAGTCGTAAAAATACGGAGCTTATCGAGCTCAACTGCGAGCACTTTAAAGAAGTGACTCAAACGGTTGAATCTGGCCATGCTGATTATGGCGTTCTGCCAATCGAAAACACCAGCTCAGGCTCTATTAATGAAGTGTATGACTTACTACAACACACGACGCTTTACATCGTTGGAGAGCTAACTCAACCAATCGAACACTGCTTGGTTGCGAAAAAAGACATTCGTCTGGAAGATATTAAAACGCTGTATTCTCACCCTCAGCCACACCAACAGTGCAGTGAGTTTTTAAGCCGTATGAAAGGGGTAAAGCTGGAGTCCTGCGCGAGCACAGCAGATGCAATGCAGAAAGTCCAAGAGATGGATCGTGATGATGTAGCTGCAATTGGTAATGCATCAAGCGGTAAGCTATATGGCTTGCAAGCAATTCAAGGCAACATCGCAAACCAAACCGAAAATCATACTCGCTTTATCGTGGTTGCTCGTAAACCGGTTGAAGTTTCTACTCAGATTCCAGCAAAAACCACATTGATCATGTCGACCTCCCAAGAGGCAGGCTCATTGGTTGAAACACTATTAGTGCTGCAACGTTACGGCATCAATATGACCAAGCTAGAATCACGCCCAATTATGGGGAACCCGTGGGAGGAGATGTTCTACGTAGACTTGACATCACATCTTGCTTCGACAGAAATGCAACAGGCACTTGAAGAGCTAACAAAAATCACTAAGCACTTGAAAGTATTAGGCTGTTACCCGAGTGAGAACGTAAAGCCTACGCAAGTAAAATTGAGTTAATAGACACCAGTGAGTAAAAAGATCATGGCAACCCAAAAAGTCGTAATCGCATCGCTAAACCCAGCCAAAATTAATGCAGTTCAAAGTGCATTTCGTAATGCATTTCCGCATCAAGAGTTCAACTTCGTTGGCATCAGTGTACCGAGTGAGGTCGCAGATCAGCCCATGACGAATGAAGAAACTCATCGTGGTGCGCTAAACCGCGTTAAAAACGCAAAAGTAGAGATGCCAAACGCGGATTACTATGTCGGTCTCGAAGCGGGAATTGAAGCAAACGTGACGTTTGCTTGGATGGTGGTTGAGTCAGAGACTCACCGCGGTGAATCTCGTTCTGCAAGCTTAATGTTGCCGCCAAAAGTCTTGGAAAAACTCAAGGATGCGAATGAGTTGGGAGATGTAATGGACAAAGTGTTTGGTACTGATAACATCAAACAGAAAGGTGGCGCTATTAGCCTACTAACCCAAAACCAGCTAACTCGAAGCTCGGTCTATCACCAAGCCTTGATTCTGGCTTTGATTCCATTCACAAACCCTGAGCACTTTCCTTCAAATTTATAACACTCAGCCTATTCTCTAGATACGCAAAAGGGCGGATATTTCCGCCCTTTGTAATACGTTATCTTAGTCAATTGTAACACCAAGGCCTAAAAGCAAATTGGATATACTGTCTACTTAGATACCGCAACTTGTTCTAACAAGACTTTCAACTTGTCTTTTTCTTCATCAGATTTCGACTTTAGTTCGTTAGAACCACGAGTAATGGTGGCAATGCCCACACCAAGCATCTGACTGATCTGACGTTGAGATAATTCTCCTTTAAGAAGTTCGTTAATTATATTAACGCGTGATATTAATGACTCTCTCTCATCACGTGACATCAGCATTGTTAACAGCATGTCATCTTGCTGGGTGCCCATACTTGTTCGAATTAGCTCAATAATCTGTTGCCAGTTTTTGTACTCGGGTTCGTGCGACATCAAGTTACCTCACTCAATACTTGGTATTGATCTCATGTTGATTCAAGAACGCGCCATCGATACCCAAAAGATCACGATAGTATGTTTCAAACATCAAGATGTTTTGTACATAACCGCGCGTCTCTTTAAATGGAATTGCCTCAATAAAGGCATAAGCATCCACTTTTCCTTGGGTACGCTCTCGCCACGTTTTTACTCTGTTAGGACCTGCATTATAAGCAGCAAGAGCAAAAATACGATTATTATCGTAATCCTCTAATAAACCTTGCAAATAATGGCTACCAATTTCGATATTTTTTCCTACATTGTAGAGATCCTGCGTACCTTGATAACTCAACTTATATTTACGTGCCGTGTACTTCGCCGTCGCAGGCATGATCTGCATAAGACCACGAGCGCCAACTGGAGAGCGGGCTTCAACATCTAACGCACTTTCCTGTCGAGCGAGAGACATCATCGTGACGGGATCAATGTTGTGCTTTTTCGCATAAAAGTTAAACCACCAGCGGTGTGCTATTGGGAACCTAAGTTCGATATTATCCCACATCTGCGCTTGAATACTCGCGGTCACCGTTAGGTGATGCCAACGTTTAAATGATGCATAAGCCGCCAACATCGCCTTTTCATCTTTCCCTACGCGGCGCAGTAAGTGTGCCCATTCACTCTTCGCTGCTGCGATTTTATCCGTCGCGATCAACTCTTCGATACGAGCTAGCGAGTCTTGATAGGGTTGAACAACTTTCTTGTCCAACTTAACCGTATGCGTTGGGTATTTGATTGATTGCCCGATTGCATTGGCGGCAGCCACACTGTAGAAGTTTCGTTGCCCAAGCAGAGTTGCTAAACGCTGTTTCCCCGCGATGTCATCACCTAACGCTATTTCACTTCTTCCAAGCCAATATTGCCAGCGTAGCGTGGCTTGTTCTTCTTTATTTAGAACAGCAATCCACTCTTGTACGCCTTTCCAATCTGCATTTTGAATCGCTAAGCGGATGCGCGTTTCAATCAACGGTAAGTACTGACTGGTTTTCGTTTTATCATCGCGCCATTTAGCTAATGACTCAGACTCCGTACGAGTCAATCGAAATGCAATATAGTCGGCAAGTTCTTGCGCTTTTTCTGGAGAAAACTTCTGTCCTTTAATGACGGCATCGTACGCACCTTGTGCTTGGCTAGTGTTCATGCGAGCCAACTTTTCTAACGCATATTCACTTTGCGCTCGATTAAAATCATTCGCAGGTTTTTTCTTCGCGAATTCCCCAACACTTGAAGGATTATCAAACAACGCTTTCATTTCTTTGGCTTGTTGCTTTGCCTGCGCTGATTTAGGCAGTTTGAGCAAGTAACTCATCAAACCGCCATTACGAGCATCAAACGCCAGTAACATACGCTGTAGAATCAGTTCATCGGTACGCTCACCCGCCTTGTCCCATGCTTCAAATAATGGGTCACACTCATCAGCAATGCTGATGCCACGTAACCACATATGTTCAGCCCCTTTAAACGCCGCGACTTTCTTGCCTTGCTTTAATTGAGCTACGTAGAAAATACATTGGTAACGCTCACCACTAGGAATGACTTTTTGAAACTCAGTAATGGTTTTCCAATCTTTTTGCTTATAAAGATGATTGAGGTATGGAGCGCGAACTCGACGAGAAAATGGAAAAGACTCGTGCTCAGAAATAAACTCGTTCACCTGTTGTGGTGACTTTTCCGGTAACTGTCTAATAAAAGTGCGGTAATCCACATAAGGCGTTAGTGGATAGTCAGAAATTTTAGGACGAATCGAAAGGTATCCGTCGATGTCATTTTTATCTAATAAATCTTGAGCTTGCTCATATACTTCGCGCTGCTTTTCCAAACTCAGCGCGGCATTAGCACTCAAACTCATAGCACACAACGCGGCGGCGCAGCATACGTTTTTAGCCAATTCAGATACGTTGAATCTCATTTGTGTCATTTTCCCCAGACATATACTGCCCTAAAGCCTAGTTTTGTTAGAGTTCATGTGATGTTAAGGCAATTTTCACACATGCATCTATTTACACAGAATGCAGATGTCCATGTAAAGCAACTTAGTGTATTAAAAATTGTACTCGTCAAACTTTTAAGACGATGGAGACAAAGCGTTTCTAACTCGCATAGAAAACACTTCGTCATTCTTAACGAATAACAAAAGTGTATACCCTAACCGTGTAAGTTTCCGGTCAGCTCAAAATAAGAAATCCATTCGTTAGGGAAATTCTTGCAATGCGGTAACAAAAACAAAGCACTTGGTATAAAATGATGGGTTTGAATGACAGTTAATTTAGGAACGATCGGCAATGGCTGAATACGTATATACCATGTCGCGGGTGAGCAAAATTGTGCCACCTAAGCGTCAAATTCTTAAAGACATCTCTCTGAGCTTCTTCCCTGGTGCGAAAATCGGTGTTTTAGGTCTGAACGGTGCAGGTAAATCCACACTGCTACGTATCATGGCAGGTATCGACACGGATATCGACGGTGAAGCGCGTCCACAACCTGGTCTAAACGTAGGTTACCTACCTCAGGAACCAGTATTAGACGAATCAAAAACCGTTCGTGAAGTTGTTGAAGAAGCGGTTGCTGACGTTGCTGACGCTCTGAAACGTTTGGACGCAGTCTACGCAGCATACGCTGAACCAGATGCAGACTTCGACGCACTTGCAAAAGAGCAAGGCGAGCTAGAAGCCCTTATCCAAGCGAAAGATGGTCATAACCTAGAAAATGCGCTTGAGCGTGCGGCAAACGCACTTCGTTTACCTGAATGGGACCAAAAAATTGCGCACCTATCAGGTGGTGAACGCCGCCGTGTGGCTATTTGTCGCTTGCTACTTTCTAAGCCAGACATGCTATTGCTTGATGAACCTACCAACCACCTAGATGCAGAATCAGTGGCTTGGCTAGAGCGCTTCTTAGTGGATTACACAGGTACCGTAGTAGCCATCACCCACGACCGTTACTTCCTAGATAACGCTGCGGGCTGGATCTTAGAACTGGACCGTGGTGAAGGTATCCCATGGGAAGGCAACTACACCTCATGGCTGGAGCAAAAAGACGCTCGTCTACAACAAGAAGCCTCCCAAGAGAGTGCTCGCCAAAAGACTATCGAGAAAGAGCTTGAGTGGGTACGTAAAAACCCTAAAGGTCGTCAAGCGAAGTCAAAAGCACGTATGGCTCGCTTTGAAGAACTGCAAAGCTCTGATCACCAAAAACGTAATGAAACCAATGAACTGTTTATCCCACCTGGTGAGCGTCTAGGTGATAAGGTTATTGAAGTGAAGAACCTGACTAAGTCATTTGACGGTCGTGTTCTGATTGATGACCTGTCATTCAGCATCCCTAAAGGTGCGATTGTTGGTATCATCGGTGCGAACGGCGCAGGTAAATCGACGCTATTCAAGATGTTAAGTGGTACTGAACAACCAGACTCGGGCACAATTGAGATGGGCGATACAGTAAAACTAGCATCTGTCGATCAGTTCCGTGACAGCATGGACGATTCTAAAACCGTATTCCAAGAGATCTCTGAAGGTGCTGATATCATTAAGATCAACAACTTCGAAATCCCAGCTCGTGCATACTGTTCACGCTTTAACTTTAAAGGCAGTGACCAACAAAAGATTATTGGTGAACTATCGGGTGGTGAGCGTAACCGAGTCCACCTTGCGAAGCTTCTTAAAGCGGGCGGCAACGTGTTGCTACTCGACGAACCAACCAACGACCTTGACGTTGAAACACTGCGTGCTCTAGAAGAAGCATTACTAGAGTTCCCTGGTTGTGCAATGGTTATCTCGCACGACCGTTGGTTCCTTGACCGTATCGCGACCCACATCATTGACTACCGTGACGAAGGCCAAGTTAACTTCTACGAAGGTAACTACACAGAGTACATGGATTGGTTGAAGAAAACATTGGGTCCTGAAGCCGCAGAACCACACCGTATCAAATACAAGCGTATTGCGAAGTAATCGCAACCCACAAAGTTTGATTGTAATTTGTACAAAGGCCGCTATCATAGCGGCCTTTGTTTTCTTTGTTATAAAAAGAGCTCATTAGCCCGTCTCGTTCGTTAAGAACATGACGTTGCACTTACGTCACTCTGTAGCGACCTCGACACTTTTCAAACAACAATCGAACACTTTTTGTTCGTATTGATATACTATTCAATTCTGTTTGACGACCTGACGAGAATATTCATATGACAGAGAGACGACGCTTTTCACGTATTCTCCATCAAGCTCCAGCTAAGATAGAACAACGTGATTTGGCAATTGAAGCTAGGATTCAAGATCTTTCCTTGCATGGTTTACTCATGAAAGTGGAAGAGACTGAGGCTTTGGATCCAACCCTTCCAGTCCATGTGACTTTTTCATTTGATCAATCCGAACAAGTGATTACGTTAAAAGCGCAAATTGTGAATGTTTCTAAGTGTGAGATTAGGTTGAAGATCGCTAAGGTAGACATCGAAAGCATTAGCCAACTAAAACGATTTATAGAATTGAATGTAGGCAATAACGACCTTCTGAATCGAGAGTTAGAGCACCTCTCTGGTTTTTAGGAGAAAAATAAATGAACGCCTATTTAAGTAACAATAACTATGTCTAAAAAAATCATCATGCAGATCCCGACGAAAGACGGCGATCAGCAGTTCTATTTGGGCCGCAGTTCGGTCCTAGCAGTATTTGCTTCAGTATTGGCATTACCCGCCGTCGTTGGTGGCGCGTGGTACCTTAATCAGCAGCAGATGCACAATAAAGACGAACTAACACAAATCATCGCCAAACTGGAAAGTGAAAAGGCCGAAGTGACGGCTCTTTACGAAGAACAGCTTGATACCAATCATTCGCTTTCCCAGTCTTTGACGGACAAAAACAATCAAATTCAGCTATTGGGCAAACGGGTATTCGACGTTGAATCGGTTTTAGGTCTCGCAGACGAAGAGTTGATGATCGATGAGAACAGCATGGGGTTAGAGGAGCGAATTGACGCAGCCGCTATCGATTCTGCTGTTCGAGCGACGATGTTCCGTTTGATACCAAATGACAGTCCAGTCACATACCAACGTATTTCTTCTTCTTACGGCAGTCGTATTAATCCGATTTCAGGTAAGAGGCATGTTCATACTGGTATCGATCTGACTTGTAAAAGAGGAGAAGAGATCCTGGCACCGGCTGACGGTGTGGTGGAAACCGTTCGCCCGAGCAATCGTGGTTATGGTAACTATGTCACCATTCGTCACTCATTTGGCTTTATGAGCTCCTTTGCTCATCTACAACGCTTCAAAGTGAAAAGCGGTCAGTTTGTTAGTAAAGGCGACATCATTGCTCAATGCGGTAACTCTGGCAACTCCACAGGGCCACACTTGCACTATGAAGTACGCTTCCTCGGACGAGCACTCAACCCTCAATACTTAATGGAGTGGACGCCAGAAAACTTCAATGACGTCTTTGAAAAAGAGAAAAAAGTGAAATGGGGACCTTTGGTTCAATTGATTGATAACGTTGTACGTCTACAAGTCAATTTAACCAATTCACCCTATCGCGATACCAGTATCAACACAGTATCAAGTGAAGATACGAGTAATACTGCGACGAACTGATTTGTCCATCAACACGAAAAAGAGCAGCTTACGCTGCTCTTTTTGTTTCGGACTCTGCACGGCTAAATGACCCGTGATTAGCCGCGATGAATATTATCATTCGCCTGTTTGAGTAAGTTTTGGCTCTCATTCATAAATTGTTGAGAATAAGTACCAAACCAATCACTCACCTGCTTAAAGCTTTCGATGAATCGCGCTTTGTCTCTGCTATCCAGAATCGCTACCGCATCACCTAAACGCTGATGGAATCGCTTGATCATATCGATATTCTCTTGAGAAGAGAAAATGATATCACCGTACAAGTTCGGATCCTGACCAAACAGTCGTCCCACCATCGCCAATTCAAGGCGGTAGATTGGCGAGCTTAACTTCAACAACTGATCGATGTTCGGATTCTCTTTGCTAAGGTGCATACCGTAAGCAAACGACGTGAAGTGGCGCAGCGCCTGAATCAACGTCATGCCATGATCGTGCTCTTGTGCATCGATTTGGCACAAGCTTGCGCCCCAAATCCCAAACTGTTGCAATAGCCATTGGTAATGCTCGTGACCACGGCCATCACAGTACACAATAACCTGCTTGGCAAGGCTCGGAACATCTGGGCCAAACATTGGGTGCAAACCAACCACAGGACCTTGGTGCACATTCAACATTGCTTGCAGAGGCTTCGACTTGATAGAAGTCAGGTCACACAGAATGCAGTCTTGCGGCAAGTTCCCCAGTTTTTCGATCACCCCTTCCGTTAGATGAATCGGCACCGTGACCACGACTAAACCCGCGTTGTCTAGAATCTCATCCGCATGATCCCAGTCTTTACTGCCGAGAACTTTGACCTGGTAGCCCGACAATTTGAACATACGCCCAAACAGGCCACCCAATTGACCATTACCACCAATAATAACAACTGAGCGTAAATCAGGGTTCAAACACTTAAAACCGGAATCTTTCTCGCTGGCATAAGACTCACGCATTGTTCGACGCAGAATATCTTCAATAAGCTGTGGAGGAATTCCCATTTTTTCAGCTTCAGCGCGACGAGAAGCTAACATCGCCGCTTCGCGGTCTGGAGCATAAATTGGCAAACCATGTTCGCTTTTTACTTCCCCAACTTTCTCTACGAGCGCTAAACGCTGAGCCAATAGCTCCAACATTTGCTTGTCGACTGCATCAATCTGATCGCGTAATGCGTTAAGTTCAACTGCCATTGATGTTCCTTAAATCCTGTATTAATTAGCCTTTAGACGATTTTCTAAGAAAGGCACTAGCTCTTCATGTGCATGACGTAATAGTGCCTCAGTTGAATCCCAATTGATACATGCGTCAGTGATAGATACACCGTATTTCATCTCTTCAAGAGCTAAGTCAGAAGATTGATTTCCTTCATTGATATGGCTTTCAATCATAAGACCGATAATAGATTTATTGCCTTCACGGATTTGATGAATCACATCCTCCGCGACTAATGGCTGGCGACGGTAATCTTTACGTGAGTTGGCGTGACTGCAATCCACCATTAATGAAGCATCAAGACCAGATTTCGCCATCTCTTGCTCACACTCAGTGACTGATACCGAATCGTAGTTAGTTTGCTTGCCGCCACGTAAGATCACATGTCCATTAGCATTGCCCTGGGTGGTCAACAGTGCGACTTGTCCCTCACGGTTAATTCCCATAAAACGGTGGCTAGAGGACGCAGCTTGCATCGCGTTAATTGCGGTTGCCAAACTGCCATCGGTGCCATTCTTAAAACCGATTGGCATAGACAGGCCGCTTGCCATTTCACGGTGAGTTTGTGACTCCGTCGTACGAGCACCGATGGCTGCCCAGCTAAAAGTATCCGCCAAGTATTGTGGGCTAATTGGGTCTAGAGCCTCAGTCGCGAGCGGGATTTCCATCTCTGCCAACTCCACCAGAAGTTCGCGTCCAACATGCAGACCGTGTTCAATATCGAAACTGCCGTCTAGGTGTGGGTCATTGATCAGGCCTTTCCAGCCGACCGTGGTGCGCGGCTTCTCAAAGTAAACACGCATAACAATATACAGTTGGTCACTTAGTTGCTCAGAGAGTGCTTTAAGTCGCTTTGCGTAATCCTTCGCCGCTTCTACGTCGTGGATAGAACATGGACCGCATACAACAAGCAGGCGGTGATCCTTCTTGTGAATAATATTAGCGATAGTTTGACGAGACTCTTGAATAAAGCGACGTGCTTTTTCACTCAAAGGAAGCTTGGTTTTTAGTTCCTCCGGAGTAATAAGAACCTGTTCTTCGATAATATTAATATTGCTCAACTCACTTTTCTGCATAACTCTAACCTGTATATTTATTTTTACACCCAACCAAACCTTTGGTGAGACAACTAAGCTTTAACGACAAGATAACAGGCTAAAAAAGAAAAACAAGCGTACAGAATAAAAAACATTTAGTGTAAACCTAGATTTACAGTTAAATAAAAAGCCAAAGTATAATTAACTTTGGCTTCTCATCGCTGTTTTGAATCTTTTACAAGAGGTTTAGCTAGTCAAGCGTTTCATCGCTTCACTCGCCGCTTTCCACTCTTGAGATAGCTTAAGTTCGCTTGGAGAAAATGACTGTTTTTTCAGTAATCCATCCGCGAGTGGCACGGTTGAAACCGGTAAGTTGTCTAATACCTCAACGTGCGCTTCTCGTTTATTACACATTAACAACATATCGCAACCAGCTCTCAATGCTTGAGCACCTCGCTCGGCTGGGCTGCCCATAATCGCAGCGCCTTCCATGGTCAAGTCATCCGAAAAAACCAAACCTTTAAAACCCAATTGCTGACGCAGGACCTGTTTTAACCAGTATTCAGAACCGCTGGCTGGTTGAGCATCATAATGTGGGAAAATCACGTGAGCAGGCATCATGGCATCTAAAATACCGGCATCAATTTGCGCTTTGAAGATCGCCATATCTTGTTCAAAAATATCACTGCGCTCATCGTATGGTGTTTCTAGATGTGAGTCTGCAATCACGCCACCATGTCCAGGGAAGTGCTTGCCTGTCGTTGCCATGCCAACACTCTTCATTCCCTGCATATATGCAGTGCTATAGCGAAGAATGGTATCGGCATCTTCACCGAATGCGCGGTTACCGATCGCTTTACATTGATGGCCTTGGTCAAGTACCGGGGCAAAGCTTAAATCAATATCATGGGCAATCAGCTCTGCTGCCATTAACCAACCGCCCATACGAGCAAGCTCTTCACCATTTTGATGTTTAGCGTACTCATCAGCAGCAGGAATTAATGAGAAACCTTCACGAAAGCGCTGCACTCGGCCGCCTTCTTGATCCACACCGATCAAAAACGGGCGCTTAGCCGCCTTTCGGATGGATTGAGTAAGTGCTTGAAGCTGTTCGCTATCATGATAGTTGCGAGCAAATAGAATTAAGCCACCAACCGTAGGATGCTCCAAGATTTCTTTGTCTTCAGCGGTCAGTTCATACCCCGCAACGTCAACCCATAACGGTCCCATGTTTTCTCCTCAAAATCGGCTGAATATCTCGTATTCGATGAGGTTATTCGCTTCAGATTTGCTTTACAATAAGTGAATGAAGAATTGACGAGATCGGCTATGAAATTTAACGAACTATACATTGGTGTGATGTCTGGAACGAGTATGGATGGTGTTGATACCGCTCTAGTTGAAATAAGCGATGAGCATGTTCGCCTGATTGCGCACGACGACTACCCAATGCCCGCAGCACTAAAAGACATGCTGTTATCTGTTTGTACCGGTCAAGCAACAAATTTAAAAGCCATAGGTGAACTTGACCATCAGCTCGGCCACCTATTTGCAGATGCTGTGTTACAGCTGCTCAATAAGTCTGGTTACGTCGCAGAGCAAATTCGTGCGATTGGTAATCACGGTCAAACAGTGTTCCATCAGCCTACCGGAAACTTGCCGTTTACCACTCAATTGGGCGATGCCAACATTATCGCGGTCAAGACAGGCATTGATACGGTAGCGGATTTTCGTCGTAAAGACATGGCGCTAGGTGGACAAGGTGCCCCACTCGTCCCTGCTTTCCATAAAAGCATTTTTGCGATGCAGGATTCCACAACTGTGGTGCTTAACATTGGAGGCATTGCCAATATCTCTGTACTGCATCCAGAACAACCAGTCATTGGCTATGACACAGGCCCGGGCAATATGTTGATGGACGCATGGTGTGCGCTGCATAAAGGGCAAAGCTTCGACGAAGATGCACAATTTGCACTTAAAGGAACGGTAAACGCTACTTTGTTGACTCAATTACTCAAAGAAGCTTACCTCACCATGCCAGCCCCTAAAAGTACCGGACGAGAACTGTTCAATATTGACTGGCTGCATCAACAAATGGTCCATCACAAGTTACCAATCGAAGACGTACAACGTACACTTTGCGAGTATTCTGCAATTACCATTGCCAACGAAGTCGACAAGTTTTCTCATGGCATCACACCTCAACTATTGGTCTGTGGCGGTGGAGCAAGAAACCCGCTTTTGATGCAACGACTGGCCAAGTTATTGCCACAATGGAGCGTTGCGACAACGGCAGAAAAAGGTGTTGATGGCGATTACATGGAAGCAATGGCGTTTGCTTGGCTTGCGCAGCGCCATATTCACGGCCTCCCCAGCAACTTACCGGAAGTTACGGGGGCAAGTCGTCTCGCTTCACTGGGTGTACTCTATTCAAAAAATTAAGGGCAATAGATCCTAAACAAAAAGGCTTAATTCATTATGACGAACGATGCACTTATCGCAGCTTTATCCCATCTGGTATCTGAAGGGCGAAATCCAGACACCATGGACATCGACTTGCTGCCTTCTCTCGATATTGTTCAACGCATCAACCAACAGGACAAACTCGTTCCTCTTGCCGTTGAAAAAGTATTGCCTGAGATCGCTGAAGCCGTTGATAAGATCACGGAAGCATTTAAGGTCGGAGGTCGGTTGTTTTACATCGGTGCGGGTACCAGTGGTCGACTTGGCGTTTTGGACGCTTCAGAATGCCCACCAACTTTTGGCACAGATCCAGAGATGGTCGTTGGTATTATTGCCGGTGGAAAAGAGGCAATGTTCCGTGCAAAAGAAGGGGCGGAGGACGACCCTACATTAGGCGAGCAAGATCTTAAAGAGAATACGCTAACACAACGCGATGTCGTCGTTGGTATTGCGGCAAGTGGACGAACACCTTACGTGATTGGTGGCTTAGAGTATGCGAACGAGCTTGGTGCCACCACTGTAGCACTATCTTGTAACCCTGACTCTCCGATTGCAGATATTGCCGATATTGCGATTAGCCCCGTTGTTGGACCTGAAGCGTTAACGGGGTCCACTCGCTTAAAATCAGGGACGGCACAAAAACTCGTACTAAACATGCTCACTACCGCAAGCATGATTCGCCTGGGCAAAAGTTATCAGAACTTAATGGTAGATGTGAAAGCGACGAATGCAAAGCTAGTTGCAAGAGCGGCTCGTATTGTTATGCAAGCAACAGATTGTACTAACCAAGAGGCTAAAACGGCTCTCAAAGAAACGGACTACGACGCCAAGTTAGCTATTTTGATGATTTTAACCGGGCTGGATAAAGAAAGCGCGACTGAGCAACTGAAAGCCAAACAAGGATATTTAAGAAAAGTCGTGATCGATCAAGCGAATCAATCTTAATCAATAAAGCGCCTCACTTATTTAAAAGTCAGGCGCCTTTTATGGCTTAATTTAGTAGTTCAATCGTTCAATGTGAGTAATACCGACTTTACCTTCAAGGTCGCTGAACATATGAACCATTGCTGGGTATGGTTGTGCTCCAGGGTAGACAACTTCTGCATTACAGAAAAACGCATAGTTTTGTCCGGCTACGACTTGAGTAGCCACAACCAAAGGGGAGTATTTGACACCGACAAACCCCTCGATACCTTTAGCAAATACTTCTTTATTCTCTGCTGTGAGTTCATGAAATGGACTCCAGCCACCAGCCATTTGCGTTGACATAATGTGATTCCTTTTTTTCTGTGCTCACTATCAAGCAATGTGAACATAGTTTAATAAGGAAGATTTTGCCACATTTATGTGATGCAGACAGTGTAACAACGGCTTTATTGACTATTAATTTGAGTATTCATTCCAACCACGTTGCCATTCCATGCGGAATTTTTGCGCTTGCTCAGTACCTTCACAAACCCCTTCGTAATACTGACCAGATAACCCCATTTGATACGCAAAAGCAGGATTACAGTACTCACGTAAACCTTCTAAATAACCTTGGTCGTAGTCACTTTGCTTAACACTACCCAACTCACGAAGCTCGCTCATCGTGCGCGATGTGTGTCCGGTTATGCCATCTTGATATCCGATCTGATGCCAATCTCCCGACTTGGCAAGATCTGCTGTCGTTGCTGTGCATCCTGCAAGTAAAGCCAGTGCCAGACCTACCGTTACCTTTTTCATGGTTCTTCCTTAAGTAATTGTTTTCAAAAATAAGCTTACCACTAATTATTGGCGCTTGCCGCTGAGCTTGCAGATTTAACCACTGATGACTCAAATCAGCCGCTCAAGACTGTCATCAACCTTTCGCCATTTTTAAAAACCGCTCAAGCAGCATATCGACCACTCAGTGCTCTATTCGACCACTCATCTACTAACCGAATGCATTTAACACAAGTGACGCATAACATGCATCCTGAGATTAAAAAATTACCCTACCCAACTAAGACCAAGGACAATTGCTATGATGTGGTTTCTAACCTGTGTCGCAGCCCTAATCGGCGGATACTTCATCTACGGCGCTTTCGTCGAGAAGATTTTCGGCATCAATGAAAAACGCCAAACGCCAGCTCACACCAAATCGGACGGTGTTGACTTCGTTCCAATGTCAACAAAGAAAGTTTACCTAGTTCAACTACTTAACATCGCAGGTGTTGGTCCAATTTTTGGCCCGATCATGGGGGCACTATACGGTCCTGCGGCGATGCTTTGGATTGTAGTCGGTTGTATTTTTGCTGGTGCAGTACACGATTACTTCTCAGGCATGCTTTCAGTGCGTAACGGCGGTGCATCTGTACCTACCATTACAGGTCGCTACCTAGGTAATGGCGCAAAACACTTTATGAATATTTTTGCCATTGTCCTATTGCTTCTAGTTGGCGTAGTGTTCGTTTCAGCCCCTGCTGGCATGATTACCAACCTCATCAATGATCAAACAAGCTTGAGTGTAAGCATGACAACGATGGTTATTGCTATCTTTGCTTACTACATCATTGCGACGATTGTTCCTGTCGATAAAATCATTGGTCGTTTCTACCCACTGTTTGGCGCCCTACTTATCTTTATGTCTGTTGGCCTAATGACAGCCGTTGCTTTCTCTAGCGAACACACAGTAATGGGTGACTTCCAAGTTTCGGACATGTTCTCTAACCTCAACCCAAATGACATGCCGTTATGGCCTGCATTGTTCATCACTATCGCATGTGGCGCTATCTCTGGCTTCCACGCAACTCAGTCTCCACTGATGGCGCGTTGTATGGAAAATGAGAAAAACGGTCGCTTCGTATTCTACGGTGCAATGATTGGTGAAGGTGTTATCGCTCTAATTTGGTGTGCTATCGCTCTGTCTTTCTTCGGCTCTCTAGACGCTCTATCAGAAGCTGTGAAAAACGGTGGCCCTGGTAACGTGGTATACAGCGCATCATTTGGTCTGCTAGGTGTGTTCGGTGGTATCCTTGCGTTCCTGGGTGTGGTTATCCTACCAATTACGTCTGGCGATACAGCGTTCCGTTCAAGCCGCTTGATCCTTGCTGAATACTTCAACATGGAACAAAAAACGCTACGTAACCGTCTACTGATGGCACTTCCACTGTTCGTTATCGGCGGTATCTTAACTCAAGTAGACTTCGGCATTATCTGGCGCTACTTCGGTTTTGCAAACCAAACAACAGCGGTAATGATGCTTTGGACTGCGTCCGCTTACCTACTGCGTCACAACAAGCTGCACTGGATTACCACTATCCCAGCTATCTTCATGACCACGGTATGTGTCACGTTCATCTTAAACAACAGCTCGCTAGGTTTTGGTCTGCCAATGCAACTATCAACTATCGTAGGTATTGTGTTTGCCCTAGCTGTGACAGGTTACGTTATCAAAACCTCTAAGGGTAAAGGTGAAACTGAACTGGCTGACGAAGAGAAACCACAAGCCGTATCAGAAACAGCGTAATACTCGTCACATCTGAGTGACTAAGATAGGAGCCTGCCAATTGCAGGCTCTTTTTGTTTTATACCCAAGTCACTTTAAGACTCAGAAAGCACAGCGCAGCATCATTTACTTAGCTGTTCTTATCTATCTGAGCCAAGCATCTTGAGGTTACTTAGGTATACAATAACAACATTGATTCTAGGTTAGGTTCACTATGGAACTGGTCATCTCCCTTTTACAACAGATGTGTGTGTACTTAGTTTTGGCTTACATGCTAAGTAAAACGCCAATCATCTTACCTTTGCTGAGTATTTCTTCGCGCTTAAGCCACCGCCTAATTTGTTACGTACTCTTCTCTGGCTTTTGTATTCTCGGCACCTATTTCGGTCTGCACATCAACGATGCTATTGCCAATACTCGTGCGATCGGCGCAGTTATGGGCGGGCTGTTTGGTGGACCTGTTGTAGGTTTCGCCGTCGGATTTACTGGTGGCATCCATCGATACTCTCTTGGTGGCTTTACTGACCTAGCCTGCGCAATTTCAACCACCGCCGAGGGCGTAATTGGTGGCTTGCTCCACGTTTACCTTATCAAGCGAAATAAAGGCGCATTGCTGTTTAATCCAAGCGTCGTATTCAGCGTCACGTTTGTTGCAGAAGTGGTGCAAATGATTTTGCTGCTCGCCGTCGCGAAACCTTTTGATCAAGCCTATGAACTGGTGTCCGCTATTGCAGCGCCTATGATCATCGCGAATTCATTTGGTGCGGCGTTGTTCATGAGTATCCTGCAAGACAGAAAAGCAATCTTTGAAAAGTTTTCTGCGACGTTTTCGCGTCGAGCGCTCACCATTGCTGATCGCTCAGTGGGAATTCTAAGCAACGGCTTCAACACCGAAAACGCAGAGAAAATCGCACGTATTATTTACGAAGAAACCAAAGTGGGCGCTGTCGCGATTACTGACCAAGAAAAGATCTTGGCGTTTGTGGGCATTGGCGATGATCACCATAAACCAAACACGCCGATTTCATCGCAAAGCACATTAGACTCCATGGAGAAAAACGACATCATTTATCTTGATGGTGCGGAGCGTCCATACCAATGCTCCATTGCAAAAGATTGCAAGCTCGGATCTGCGCTGATCATCCCACTGCGTGCAGGGAAAGAGGTCATTGGTACCATAAAGCTGTATGAACCGAAGCGTAAATTGTTCTCGACGGCCAACATGTCGATGGCGGAAGGAATAGCCCAGCTTCTATCTAGCCAAATCCTTTATGGCGATTACCAACAACAACAAGCCTTACTCGCCCAAGCAGAAATAAAATTGCTTCACGCTCAGGTGAATCCACACTTTTTGTTTAATGCACTCAATACTATTAGTGCGATTACTCGTCGTGACCCTGACAAAGCGCGCGAGCTAATCCAAAATCTATCGCACTTCTTCCGCAGCAATTTAAAGCAGAACATTAATACCGTGACGCTAAAGGAAGAGCTTGCACATGTGAACTCGTACTTGAGCATCGAAAAAGCGCGTTTTACGGACCGCTTAGAGGTTGAAATCGATATTCAACCTGAATTGCTGGACATCAAATTACCAAGCTTTACACTCCAGCCTTTGGTTGAGAATGCCATTAAGCATGGCATTTCAAACATGCTTGAAGGTGGTAAAGTTCATATATACAGCGAAGCACACCCACAAGGTCACTTGATTACCGTCGAAGACAACGCAGGCAGTTTTGAGCCGCCAAAAGAAAACCACTCAGGGCTAGGTTTAGAAATTGTCGACAAGCGTCTCACTAATCAATTTGGACGTGATGCAGCGCTAAAAATTACGTGCGAGCCACATCAATTTACTAAAATGAGCTTTATCATTCCCCCAAAATCATAAAAGCACGCTGAAGCAATAAAGGTAATGTTGGATGTTAACCGCACTCGTCATTGATGATGAACAGTTTGCTCGTGAAGAGCTAGCAGAGTTACTGGATGAAACAGGCCAAGTTGAGGTCGTGGGCGATGCCTCAAACGCAATCCTCGGCCTAAAAAAAATCAATGAACTTAAGCCTGATGTGGTGTTTCTCGATATCCAAATGCCTCAAGTCACGGGGATTGAACTACTTGGGATGCTTGATCCAGAAACCATGCCTTATGTGGTTTTTGTCACGGCTTATGATCAGTATGCGATTCAAGCATTTGAAGACAATGCCTTTGATTACTTGCTCAAACCTGTCGACCCATGCCGGCTAACTAAAACGGTAAAACGACTAAACAAAGTCATTAGCCAATCCGCCCTAACGCAACAACTGTCTGCTATTACACCTGACACGTTGGATCAGATACCGTGCATCGGACACAACCGCATCGTTATCATGGCCACCGACACGGTGGAATGTGCTTACAGTGATATCAGCGGCGTGCATGTACGCTCCACCAGCCAAACCGCGAGCACCCAACTGACATTAAAAACGTTGGAAGAGAAAACCCCTCTAGTCCGCTGCCATCGTCAATACTTAGTCAGTATTAAAGCGATTAGCGAAATCAAGTTACTGGAAAATGGGTTAGCGGAAATCATCACCAAAACAGGCTTTGAGATACCAGTAAGCCGCCGCTACTTAAAGGTGCTCAAAGAGATGCTCGGCATTAGCCACTAACACAAAAACTTCACACATCATCGCTGAGTTTCCGCTAGCGTATAAATAGGACGCTCTGAAAAGACGAGGCGATGATGTATAAAGTTTTATTCATATGTAAGCACAACGCTGGACGAAGCGTCCTCGCGGAGTCAATCGCAACCAATATCCTGTCAGCGGATTTTAGTGTCACCAGTGGAGGCTCACATCCCACAGGCAAGGTGCACCCAGTGGTGCAAAAATATTTAGATGACCACCAACTCCCCATTCCGCATATCCACACACATTCATGGGAGGAGCGAACTCAGTTTCTTCCCGACATCGTTATTATTCTCTGTGATTCTTTACATCAAGAAACCGCTCCTCAGTGGCTTGCGGGGGGCGTTCGAGTAAACTGGCAAGTTGATGCTTTTCCGACCTATGGTTCTGATGAAGACATGTACGCACATTGCGAAAAGGTTGCTCAATCGCTTGAGCGAAGAATCACGAAGATGTCTGATATGATTATCGATGGTTTAGGAAAAGACCAAATTCGTGATTACCTAAATGAGTTAAGAGAGATGTAAAAAAGGCGACCCACAGGTCGCCTTTTGAATATTCGATAAATGGAGACTAATCCACTTGCTTGATTTGCAATTCTTTAGGTACTTCAAAGAACATATTCTCTTCACGGCCAAGTACTTCATCAACCGCTTCGGCACCAACGAGTTCTTTGATTCGCTCTAGAATCTGATTAACGAGCTCTTCCGGAGCAGATGCTCCCGCAGTCACGCCGACCTTTGTTTTGCCTTCGAACCACTCAGGTTTGATATCTTCCGGACAGTCGGTTAAGTAGCCAGGTGTCCCTAGCTTTTCAGCTAGCTCTTTAAGACGTGTAGAGTTTGATGAGTTTTTAGAACCCACCACAACCATCACATCTACGTCACCAGCTAATTCACGCACGGCATCTTGGCGGTTTTGTGTCGCATAACAGATATCGTCTTTACGTGGACCTTGGATATCTGGGAACACGCGGCGTAGCTCTTCGATAACATCGGCAGTTTCATCGACAGAAAGCGTCGTTTGGCTTACGTAATGAAGATCGGATGGATCTTTCACAATCGCCTTCAGTTTCTCAACATCGGCTGGAGTTTCAACCAAGTACATACCACCGGTTTCACTGGCGTATTGCCCCATCGTACCTTCGACTTCAGGGTGACCTGCGTGACCAATCAGAACCACTTCCATATTACGACGGCTCGCACGCGCCACTTCCATATGCACTTTGGTTACCAAAGGACACGTTGCGTCAAATACGGTCAAATCACGCAGCTTGGCTTCCTGACGAACCGCCTGCGATACACCATGAGCAGAAAAAATCACAATGTTGTTGTCTGGCACTTCATGCAGCTCTTCAACGAAGATAGCACCACGTTGTTTTAGCCCTTCAACCACAAAACGGTTATGCACCACTTCATGACGCACATAAATCGGTGGCTGATACATCTCTAGCGCACGCTCTACGATGCTAATCGCACGGTCTACACCAGCACAAAAGCCGCGTGGGTTAGCTAATAGGATTTTCATTTCATTGCTCATGGAAATTATCTTTATTGGGTTCGCTATTCTACTGACAAAATTTCAACTTCGAAAGTCACGTCTTGTCCCGCTAGAGGATGGTTGAAGTCCACAGTGACTGAATCGCCTGCAATCTCTGTAATAATGCCCGGGATTTCCATGCCATCAGGGCCACTGAAGGCCATGATTGTACCAACTTCCACTTCTGCATCACCTACAAATTTAGTGCGATCCATATAGTGAATATGATCAGGGTTTGGCATACCAAACGCGTCTTCTGCCTTTAGCTCAATCGCTTTTTGTGCGCCTGTTTCGAGGCCGATCAAGCATTGCTCAAAGTTTTCACTCAAGCTTCCATCACCCATAACAAACTTCGCTGGTTTACCCATGTTATGAGTACTATCTGCAACCGATCCGTCTTTCATTTTAATCGTAAAGTGAAGGGTTACTACCGATTCATTGGTTATTGTTGTCACGTTACTGCTTCCTTGTTCTTGGGTTATTACGCTGTCAGCTTGGTCTTTTTATACATTGATATGATGATTGGCGCTCCAACATAATAAAAAGCGTCGCTCGAATCAACGGGCGACGCTTAGGGTTATTCAACTTTTCGCAATATACACTGCCACTACTTAGGCTTTCGCCTCGTCTTTCTTTCGAAAGCCGTCAAGAATAATCATCGCGGCACCAATACAGATCGCCATGTCAGCAAGGTTGAATGCTGGCCAGTGGTAGTTACCCCAGAAGAAGTCTAGGTAATCAACAACAAAGCCATGAACGACGCGGTCAAACACGTTGCCCACTGCACCACCAATAATCAGTGCATAAGCAATGTTGTTCCATTTTTCTTTTGCTGGAAGCTTGCTCATCCAGTAGGTCAAAAGACCCGTCACAACAAACGCGATACCTGTAAATAACCAACGCTGCCAACCAGCTTGATCGCTCAAGAAGCTGAAAGCGGCACCGTAGTTATGAACGTAAAGTAGGTTGAAGAATGGCAACACCTCAATTCGGTTTGCCCATCCGTAGCCCATGTTGTCCATCACCACCAATTTGATGCCAATATCTGCAATAAATACCAGAATTGCTAACCACAGCCAGCGAACTCCAGATTGCTTTAACGTCAGTGCTTTTTCACTCATTACTTTACCTACAAACAGCCCCAGTAAATACTGGGGCTGTTAATTTTAAAAAAAGTTCAGTCGTTCTAGGCAATTACGCGAATTTACGTACTTCACCTTCGCCGTCTACGTTAGACACACAACGACCACAGATCTTCTCGTGACCTTCGATTGTGCCTACGTCTGGCGTGTGGTGCCAACAACGGTCACACTTCTCGCCTTCAGCTGCAGCTACTTCAACAAACAAGCCTTCGATATCCGTCGCTTGTGCTGCATCAGTCTTCTCACCCAGAGGCTTAACTTTCGCCGCAGAGGTTAGTAGAACAAAGCGCAGTTCATCTTCAAGTTTGTTGATCTTCGCCGCTAGTGCGTCATCAGCAAATAGAGTCACTTCAGCTTGTAGTGCACCACCAATGGTTTTCTCTTTACGCGCATCTTCTAGAAGTTTGTTAACCGCACCACGAACCGCTTGGATCTCAGTCCAGAATTCGTTGTTCAGCTCTTCACCTTCAGCAAGACCGAATAGACCGTCAAACCACTCACCAGTGAATACGAACTTGTCGCGCTCGCCTGGCATTTCGTTCCAAATTTCATCTGCAGTGAACGACATGATAGGAGCCATCCAACGAACAAGCGCTTCAACAATGTAGTAAAGCGCAGTCTGACAGCTACGTTGAGCGTTGCCGCCACGTTTTGCTGTGTACTGACGGTCTTTAATTACGTCTAGGTAGAAAGAGCCCATTTCGATCGAACAGAATTGCATTAGACGCTGAGTCACACCGTGTGTGTTGTACTCTTCGTATGCTTTAACGATCTCTTCTTGTGCTGCTAGTGCACGACCAACCGCCCAGCGATCTAGCGCAACCATCTCTTCAACAGGAACGATGTCTGTTTCAGGGTTGAAGCCGCTCAAGTTAGCTAGGAAGAAACGCGCTGTGTTACGGATACGACGGTACGCATCTGCGCTGCGTTTTAGGATTTCATCAGAAACCGCAACTTCACCCGTGTAGTCTGTAGAAGCAACCCATAGACGAAGAATGTCAGCACCTAGCTTGTTGGTTACGTCTTTTGGCGCAACCACGTTACCGATAGATTTAGACATCTTACGACCCTGACCATCAACCACGAAACCGTGTGTCAGTACTTGTTTGTAAGGTGCTTCGTCTTTCATCGCAATAGATGAAATTAAAGAAGATTGGAACCAACCGCGGTGTTGGTCAGAACCTTCTAGGTATAGGTCTGCACTGTTGCCGTTGTACTCTTCACGAGCATCAACAACAGAGAAGTGAGTGACACCTGAATCGAACCATACGTCTAGCGTATCTAGCACTTTTTCGTATTGGTCAGCGTCAGCACCTAGTAGTTCAGCTGCATCGACATCCCACCATGCTTGGATGCCTTTCTCTTCAACCAGCTTAGCGACTTTCTCGATCAGCTCTAGCGTGTTTGGATGAAGTTCTGCTGTTTCTTTATGAACAAACAGAGCAATTGGCACACCCCAAGTACGTTGACGAGAGATACACCACTCAGGGCGACCTTCGATCATACCTTCGATGCGGCTTTGACCCCACTCAGGCATCCACTCTACATTCTTGATTGACTCTAATGCTTTAGCACGTAGGCCAGCTTGGTCCATAGAAACGAACCATTGAGGTGTAGCACGGAAGATGATTGGAGTCTTATGACGCCAACAGTGTGGGTAGCTGTGCTCGTAAGCGTGGTGGTGTAGTAGTGCACCTTTTTCTTTTAGTACTTCTACTACTGCATCGTTCGCTTTAAATACGTGCTGACCAGCAAATAGCTCTGTATCTGGTAGGTAAACACCGTTTGAGCCAACTGGGTTTGCTACTTCTAGGTTGTACTTATTACCAACCGCGAAGTCTTCTTGACCATGACCAGGTGCAGTGTGAACAACACCAGTACCTGAATCAGTTGTAACGTGATCACCAAGGATCGCCGGTACAGTGAAATCGTAGAATGGGTGTTGGAATTGAGAAAGCTCAAGATCCGCACCTTTCGCAAAACCTAGGTTGTGGAAGTGCTCGATACCAGCACGGTCCATTACGTCTTTCGCCAGCTCAGCAGCAACGATGATACGCTCAGCGTTGTCGCCTTCTGTTTGGATAAGCACGTACTCTAGATCATCACGTAGACATACTGCGCGGTTTGCAGGCAGTGTCCAAGGTGTTGTTGTCCAGATAACGATAGATACGTCACCGTGACCTTCATGACCTTCTGTCAGTTCAAATTTAGATAGCAGTGCCGCTTCGTCAGCCGCTTTAAAACGAACGTCGATAGATGGCGATACTTTATCTTTGTATTCTACTTCCGCTTCAGCAAGAGCAGAACCACAGTCTGTACACCAGTGAACAGGTTTGAAACCTTTTAGAAGGTGACCATTGCTTGCAATCTTACCAAGAGCACGAATAATGTTCGCTTCAGTTGCGAAATCCATAGTGCGGTATGGCTTGTCCCACTCACCCATGATACCAAGGCGTTTGAAGCTCTCTTTCTGACCTTCAACCTGACCTGCTGCGTACTCACGACATTTCTCGCGGAACTCAGCTGCTGTCACTTTTTGACCTGGTTTGCCAACTTTTTTCTCTACCATCAATTCGATTGGTAGACCGTGGCAGTCCCAGCCTGGGATGTAAGGTGCGTCAAAACCTGAAAGTGTTTTGGATTTAATAATAATGTCTTTAAGAATCTTGTTTAGTGCGTGACCAATGTGAATGTCACCGTTCGCATAAGGAGGGCCATCGTGCAATACAAATGACTTTTTGCCTTTTTTAGCTTTACGGATTTCACCGTAAAGATCTTCTTTGTACCAACGCTTAAGCATTTCTGGCTCACGATTAGCCAGGTTGCCGCGCATTGGAAACCCTGTTTCAGGTAAGTTCAGGGTATCTTTATACTCACTCATCGATTCTTAATTCCGTTATATTGGGCGAAAATTAGACATTATGTTGAACGGTGGAATAAACCGCTCAACGCTTAAGCTGACGCAGCCACACCCTTGCTGCTTCAGCATCCAATACGATTTGTTGTTTAAGTGCTTCAAACGACTCAAACTTTTGCTCATCTCGAAGTTTATGCAAAAGTTCCACTTCTAGTTGCTTGCCATATAAATTGGCATGAAAGTCGAATAAGTGCACTTCTAACTGTTGGCGAACACCATTGACGGTTGGTCTTTGACCAATATTAGCAACACCACCAACTGGCTTATTTCCTAAGCCAAGCGCTTGAACAACATAGACTCCGGAAACCGGAGAAACACAGCGTTTCAAAGGAATATTTGCAGTAGGGAACCCAATGGTTCGACCTAGCTTTCTTCCGTGAGAAACACGACCGCTGATGCTGTAGTTTCTTCCCAGCATCTGTTGCGCGGAATGCAAATCGTCACGCGCCAGCGCTTGACGGATAGCCGTACTGCTGACACGTAATTGTTGTAAACAAAAGCTCTGGGTACTTACGACATCAAAGCCGTATTTTTCCCCTGCTTCCTGCAGCATTGCAAAGTTACCTGTACGGCCTTTGCCAAAGCAGAAATCATCACCAACGACAAGAAACTTAACACCCAAACGCTCGACCAACAAGTCACGGATAAACTCTTCCGCGGTTAAACTTGCAAAATGGCGATTGAAATTGACACACAGTAAGCGGTCAATATCGAGCTTACTCAATTGCACGAACTTATCGCGTAATCGCGTCAACCTTGCAGGTGCCTTGTCTTTGGCAAACAGCTCCATCGGCTGAGGTTCAAAGGTCATCACAACAGAAGGCAAGGATAGCCTGTCCGCTTGCTCAGACACTTGCTGCAATACTTGTTGATGGCCTTTATGGACACCATCGAAATTGCCAATAGTCAGCACACAACCATGATGTCGCGGGTTGATATTGTGAATGCCTCTAATCAGTTCCATTGGATACTGCTTTCTGCCTCTGTTTTACTTTACACTGTGTGAAACTGACGGATTATATACTAATCACCCTCAGTCTGTCCCAGCTTTTAGGTCTTTTAAACGCGCACCAGTTAAAAATAGAACCACTAGGTAAACCACGGCTCCTAAACCGATCAACATCCCTAGCACCGCGCTTCGGTGAGCAAAGCTCCAGCCCAGCCATACTGACATATCTTCCAGTTGCCATAAGATTGCCGCAACCATCGCCGCGCCAGCAATAGCTAAACGTATAATAAAGAAGACGGTTCGCTTAGTGATTTGGTATACCTCTGCGATGTGCAGGCCACGATACAGCAGTGCCATATTCACAAATGCCGATAGTGCTGTCGCGATAGCCAAGCCAACGTAGCCATAGAAGTACGCAAAAATTGCATTAAATACCATGTTGGTCACCATCGCAATGATGCCGTATTTCACTGGCGTTTTGGTGTCTTGACGCGAGTAATACCCCGGAGCAAGCACTTTAATCAGCATAAAGTTCAACAAGCCTGAAGCGTAAGCAAAGAGTGACAATGATGCTTGATGTACGTCTTGTGGCGAAAACTCACCTCGCATGAATAACACCATCAACATAGGTTTTGCCAGTACCATCAAACCAAGCATTGCAGGAAGGCCAAGTAAGATCACCATGCGCACCCCCCAGTCCATGGTTTGTGCGAATCCTTCATTTTGTGCGTCAACATGTTTGCGTGATAATGCTGGTAAAATCACCGTTGCAATAGCAATACCAAACAGACCTAACGGGAATTCCAACAAGCGATCTGAATAGTACAACCAACTGATCGAACCGGTTTGCAGAAAGCTGGCAATAAAAGTATCAAACAACAAGTTGATTTGGCTTACCGACACACCGAACAAAGCAGGAATCATTAAGGTTCGGATCTTCACCACGCCCGGATCGCGCCAGCCCCATTTCGGCTTAACCATAACCCCCGCTTTAATAAGGAAAGGGATTTGAAATAAGAACTGAACCAAACCACCAAGGAAAACACCGATGGCAAGACCAATCTCTGGCTGTGACATCTGCGGCGAGATAAACCATGCTGCCAAAATGATCATTACGTTGAGGAAGACGGGAGTAAACGAAGAAACCGCAAACTTACCTAGTGTATTGAGAATGGCTCCCGATAGGGCAACAAAAGTGATGAACCATAAATAAGGAAAGGTAATCTTGAGCATCACGCTAGCAAGTTCGAACTTCTCAGCCGCGGGACCACCATGCATCCAGTCTAGGAACCAACCAAAACCAAACAGTGCAGTCACCACACCGGAACCTAGAACACCTAAGATGGTAACAATTGAGACTATCACCCCCAATGTGCCCGCTGCACGAGCAATGAGCTCCCGAGTTTTATCCATGTCGCCTTGAGCATGGCTTTCCGTTAAAACAGGTACAAACGCTTGGGAAAAAGCACCTTCAGCAAACAAACGTCGTAAAAAATTAGGAATTTTATTGGCGAAGAAAAAGACGTCTGCGCTTGCTCCTGCCCCCATTAAATTTGCCACTACAACATCACGAACTAGGCCAAGAACGCGGGAAATAAATGTCATAGCACTGACGATCATGCCAGACTTGAGTAGTCGTTTACTCACTGTAACCTCGGAATATCACCATAAGACAGCTAACCCTATACTGTTTCTCTGACAGGTGCTGTAAATAGACGTCAAAAATCTATCCGCGGGTTGTAAGGAATAAGTGTGCCTTTCGCGGATAATTATTAGCATTGGTATAAAAATGCTGTTAGAATCCCCGCCATCTTAACCGCGATAACCTCTCTTACCAAAATTTGTTTTGGCTTAGATCGGTTTTTGCACAAATCATTTGACATTTAAGCGCAAATGAGGGATATTCCTCGCCCTTAAATTGTCACAGAACTAAGTTTTTGGGAGTTAGACCCTTGGCAAATAGTAAATCTGCTAAGAAGCGCGCTATCCAAGCTGAGAAACGTCGTCAGCACAATGCTAGCCGTCGCTCAATGATGCGTACTTACATGAAGAAAACTGTTGCTGCTATCGAAGCAGGCGACAAAGAAGCTGCAACTGCTGCATTCGCTGTAGTTACACCTATCCTAGACCGCATGGCAACTAAAGGCCTTATTCACAAGAATAAAGCAGCTCGCCATAAGTCTCGTTTCGCTGCACAAATCAAAGCTCTTTAATAGAGTCCTGATTTTACAGTGAAGAAAAAACCGACCTTGTGTCGGTTTTTTTATATCTACAAAATTTTCTTAATAAAAAAAGCTGGCAATGCCAGCTTTTCTTTTTCTGAATGTCCCATTTAAAGACATCAGCTTATTCATTACCCATATAACGCTCATACTAGAAAGCACTAATAAAACACTTGAGAACAAAGCAAATTGGTCGATGAGTAGTACCCTATCATCAAAAGTTTAACGCCACTCTCAAATATTCCAACAAGTTAGATTCACACTCTAAGATGAGCAGTATATTAGGACTATTTAATTAATGTTGAGCACTCTCAGCACAATAAAGACTATGCAGTGTTTTTATTAACGCTTTCACTTCATCACTCTTTAATGTGTAGTACACCGTCTGTGCTTCTTTCCTTGTCGTGACTAACTCATCACGGCGAAGCCAAGCAAGATGCTGAGATAATGCCGACTGGCTTAGCTCTAACTTTGCACACAGCTCTCCCACGGACAGCTCTTGGTTATGCAGCATACAAAGGATTTGTAGGCGTCTCTCGTTTGCCATCGCTTTGAGCAACACGACGGCTTTTGCGGAGTTCTGCTCCATTTCTTGTAGATTCATGTGTTGGACCTCTAGCTACAACTTACTTATTCCAACCCTGGCCAGCTTGTTGTGTTGCACTGATTTATATATCTAAGAAAATCAAGATACACTTCCAGAGTCTTCATTATTAGAACCTCTAATTTAGTTGTTAGTGATACACCAATATTATCCACCAAGGATTTTAATTGGTGCGCCATCAATAATTAATAGTTTTGCTCACTAAAACAAGTATCTTGCTTACTTAGATATTATTTAGAATTATATTTTTATTGATAGTAATCTATTTATTTACGCAACGATACGGGTTTACTCAAACATTTGACTGAAATCAGCATCACAAACATTTTTTACCGCGGGGTGTTGGATCATTCGTTCCGCAAAAATCACGTAGTACTCTTCTTTTAGCCCATCGACATGGCCAATTAGCTGTAAATTTCGGTCGTCTTCAATCTCCGACATGTATACGGTCGGTGCCAAGAAAATCACATCGTCGTGGTACCGAGCAAAAGCTTTCATCAACGCAACATCATCAAACTCCCCTAGCACATTGGGTTGAAGGCCTTGACGATCAAACCATTGAATAACTTTACGCCCCATAGCCGTTCGGCTCGCGGGAATCAGAAGTTTTTTTTGTTCCAAGATCTCAGGGAATCGCACATTTTCAATTTCAGAAGAAGCAAAAAAGCTCATGCTACTTTCACCCAACTTTTTGCTATAAAGGCCAGGACTTTGAGTAGAATCAACGGGACAATCCGAAAGGATCATATCTAGCTTGTGCTGAGAAAGGCGTTCAAGTAGCAGTTCGTGGGTCGATTCATAACAGCGTAAATGAATACTGTTATCTTCCGGGACGGTCGTCATCAGTACTTTACTGACCAAGCGTTTAGATAATGCATCGGCTACACCAACTTCAAATAGAATGTTCGAGTGCTGGCTGTAATTGACGATATCTAACATCTCATAGCTCAAACCGAACATCCGGTCGGCGTACTTAAACACAAGCTGACCTAACTCAGTGGGCTCAACTGTACGACCATTGCGCTTGGTTAACTTTCCTTTCATGCGCTCTTCAAGCGCTTTAATCTGTCCTGTCACGGTTTGCGGTGTCAGGAAGAGCGCGTCAGCCGCCTTAGTTACAGAGCCCTGTTTGCACACCATCCAGAAATAATAGAGATGGTTGTAGTTTAGATGTGACATGATCGAGTCCCGAAAAGAAAGTGATACTTTTTATACCAAATGTGACAGAGACAAACAATAAACTCGACAAAACCATACAATACCTTACAAAAGCATAAGTTTTACCGAAAGTATAAAGTCAATACTGTCATAAAAGTTGAACTGAGGCGCATTTTCTCTACAAAAAAAACGCAAAAACCAAACAAAACGAAACCAAAATTTAACCATTAAAATCAACAAGTTAAAAATTAATTTTCTTCCTCTTTTACGCCATTATCAAAAAGAACAATAAAAATCTCTCACAGCAAGAAATCTGTAATATTACTGAAATATTTGTTCTCTAACATCGCCCGCAGATTCAACTACAGACCGAAAAATGAACTGAAAGGTCAACGGAGAAAATTATGATGAACCAAGCTACTTCAACAGTGGCACCAATTTCGAGCACAGCTCGTTGGTTACGCTGGGCTAACTTGGCATTCATGTTATATCTGCTTCTTCTAGCAGTATCTATGGTTGGTAGTGGCTTTAAATGGGCAACTGGCGATCAAGCTAAGGTGCTATTTGAATTTGCCGCACACCCAGTTGCAGGTCTAATGATCGGCTTGGTGGCAACAGCCTTAATTCAGTCTTCAAGTACTGTAACGTCTATTATTGTAGGCTTGGTTGCAGGTGGCTTACCTGTAGAAACCGCTATCCCTATGGTGATGGGTGCTAACATTGGTACCACAGTGACCAATACGCTTGTGTCTCTTGGCCACGTGCGCTGTAAAGAAGAGTTCAAACGTGCATTTGCAAGTGCAACCATTCACGACTTCTTCAACTTGCTTGCTGTCGCTATTTTCCTTCCGTTGGAAATGATGTTCGGCATTTTAGAGAAAGTTTCTCACTGGCTTGTTTCTCCACTGCTTGCTACTGGTGATATGAGCATTAAGGGCTTCAACTTTATTAAACCAATTACAAAGCCAGTCGTAGGCGCAATTAAAGAGCCACTTTCTACCTTCGGTGATACTGTTGGCGGCGTCATGCTTATTGCTTTGGGTATTGCGACTATCTTCGTTGCAATCACAGTGATGGGTAAATTAATGAAGAGCCTAATGGTTGGTCGCGCACGTGAAATTTTGAAAAACGCCATCGGTCGTGGTCCTATTCACGGCATCGTATCAGGCTCAATCGTGACCGTTCTAGTGCAATCTTCCTCAACCACGACAAGTTTAATGGTTCCGTTGGTTGGTACTGGCGTGTTGAAAGTACGAGATATCTACCCTTTCACACTGGGTGCTAACATAGGTACTTGTATTACGGCACTACTAGCAGCGACAGCGGTATCTGGAGAGTTCGCAGTATTCGCACTACAAATCGCTCTAGTCCACTTAGTATTTAACATCATGGCGACGCTGTTTATCTTTGGAATTCCATTCCTACGTGAGATTCCGGTTAAAGGCGCTGAGATGATTTCTGAAATGGCTATTAAGAATAAAGCAGTTGTTGGTGGTTACCTAATGTCAGTATTCGTTATTCTACCAGGTGCAATTCTAGCCCTAACAACGTAACAACAACGACATACCATCGCTTATTGTTTAGGCTCCACATCGTGGAGCCTTTTTTATGATAATTAAACTGTTCAAATCGATTGTCCGGTGATAATTTGAGCCACATCAGCATGCTTATGCTGAGCTATCTCATTTGGAGTCGACAACATGATGCAGCTTAATGACGCTATTTCTGATCAGCTACTCGCAATAGACGAAAACCTAACCCAACTGGTTGCTGATATTGATATCCTAAGTAGCGTGAATCCTCTTAATTATGCTCAAGAAAGAGAACGTTTCATTAAAAACAAATATTCTCAAGAGCCTAATTTTCAATATTCAATTACTAACGTAGATACCCACAGTGCAAAGCGACGTCTATATGAGCTACCTCTAGAAAACATTCAAGACACCCAATTGCAAAGGCTGTACGCGGACGTAATTCAGTCTTATGCAGATAAACTGGATCAAGTGAATACCATCGGCACGCAAGAGTTTCTTTATAACTCCTTACGCTATTATGGGGAACCGAGCGCCAAAGATATTGCCAACGCCCATTTCATATTGCACCTTCCTACAGAAGAAGAAAAAGAACCTCAGCACGATAGCCGTGCAATAGCACGTTTCATGCAAAATTTTGCTCAACGCAATGGGTATGCATGTGAAATACAGGTGTTGGACGGGATGTTAGCAAACGCACTAGTTTCAGGGTCTCGAGTCAAAATTAACCACGCGGCGTACATCACCACTGATGAGCTGGAGGCTCTTGCACATCATGAAATGGGAGTACATCTCCTGACTACGCTTAACGGTCGTCAACAACCGCTAAAAGTCCTGAGCTTAGGTTGTCCTGCCAATACCAACACTCAAGAAGGGCTGGCTATATTATGTGAGTATCTGTCAGGACATTTCAGTATCAAGCGCCTAAGAACCTTAGCCTTACGAGTTCTGGCAGTAGAGTCGATGATCAAGGATCGCGATTTCCGCCATACGTTCATGCTATTAAAAGAACAGTATAAAGCTTCTGATCTTCAAGCATTTACAACGACTGCCCGAGTGTATCGAGGTGGAGGTTTAACGAAGGATTACTTGTATCTTAGAGGATTCCGAGAGGTGCTCAATGCCTATGATAAATTGGGCGATGACTTTTCACTATTGTTGTGCGGGAAAACGGAGCTGAAGTACTTTGAGCTTATCCGTTCATTAGTGAGTAAAGAAATATTCACTCAACCTAAGTTTATTAGCCCCGCACTGTCCAAACCGATGCAGACCAACCCAATTCACCGTTATATTGTCAGTGCACTAAAATAATACCTTCTAAGTACAAAAAAGAAAAAAGCTCCATTCGGAGCTTTTTCTATATCTTGAAGAACGATACTCGTTACACTGAGAATGGGTAACGAATAGGATCGTGATGCTCGTACCCTTCAACCCAAAAGTCATCCAGTGTGACCCATGTTTCCAAATCTTCTAGAGATTTAATCTCTGGGTTGATATGGAACGTCGGCGCTTTTAATGGCTCACGCTTCAACTGAACATCGCGCATCAGTTCAAGCTGGTCTTCATAAATGTGAGCATTCACAATCTTATGAAATGCCTGACCAGGTTTCTTGCCCGTAATTTGCGCCATAATCGCCAAGAACACGTAAACTTGAACCATATTGAAGTTTAACCCAAGCGGTACATCACACGAACGCTGAGTACTATTCAGGTAAAGCGTATCATCCAGCAATGAAAAATGGTGACTGTACATACAAGGACGCAAGCACCCCATGTGGAACTCACCCGGGTTGTAGAAGTTCAAGATTTCACCGCGGTCATCAACACCACGCGTTAAGTCATCCACTATCTTACGTAGCTGGTCAACATGACCACCATCAGGTTTCGCCCAGGCGCGCCCTTGAACCCCATAGACACGGCCCATGTCGTCTTCACCTTTACGGTATGGGTTATTCAACCAGGCATCATTTAGGTTGGCATTGGCATCCCAGGTTTTCGTGCCCAGCTTACGAAAATCTTCCGCATTATCGTAACCGCGAATGTACCCTAATAGCTCTGCAACGGCCGCTTTCCAAAAACTTTTACGTGTGGTGACCAACGGAAATTGATTGTTCGCAACATCGTAGGTTAAATCCGCGTTGATTACGGTCAGGCAGCGCTTGCCTGTACGCTCATTTTCAACCCAAACACCTTGGTCAACGATGCGTTGACACAAATCTAAATACTGTTTCACACCAATACCTTACTTCGTCTTTTGTGGTAATTCGTCTTTGTAATGACCACGTTTGTATGCCCAAACCATCATGAGGACACCGATAACCACCATTGGCAGGGATAAAATCTGTCCCATGGAAATAAAGCCACCGAATAAACCCAAATGAGCGTCTGGTTCGCGCACGTACTCAACTAAGAAGCGGAATGTACCATATCCAGCTAAAAATAGCCCTGAAACAGAACCTAGAGGACGAGGTTTCTTGATGAACCAATTCAAGATGAAGAAAAGTACGATACCTTCAAGCGCCATTTCATAAAGCTGTGATGGATGACGTGGCAGTGGACCGCCATTTGGGAAAACGATCGCCCAAGGCACATCCGTTACTCGGCCCCACAACTCGCTGTTCATGAAGTTACCTAAACGCCCCATACCCAAACCAAATGGCACAAGCGGCGCGATAAAGTCAGCAACACCGAAGAAAGTTCGCCCGTTTTTGTGTGCATACCAGAACATCGCAGTAATCACACCCAGTAAGCCCCCGTGGAAAGACATACCACCGGTCCACACTTTAAATAGATACAAAGGGTCAGCCAGGAAGAGCTCAAAATTGTAGAAAAGCACGTAGCCTACACGGCCACCAATCACCACGCCAAGGAAGCCTGCGAACAACAAATCAGAAACCTGCTCTCGTGTCCAACCACTTCCAGGCTTATCTGCACGTTGGTTCGCTAACCATAGAGCAAACATAAAGCCCACAAGGTACATCAAACCGTACCAACGAACCGAAACAGGACCAATAGAGATTAAAACCGGATCAATATTGGGAAATTCAATATATCCCTGAGACATAAATCATTCTCTTCTTATCACAACAAAATAAATATACCCAAGTAACCTCTAGATGCTTGGTTCAGCGAGAATGACTTGGGTACAAACTTAGAGCAGCATGGTCGCTGCAACAAACATTAAGAACACCGCGAATATCTTTTTTAATACCGCAGTTGGAAGGCTAGTTGCGAGCTTCGCACCCACTTTTGTTGTGAGCATCGAGGCCATAGCAATCGCTAATAAAGCGGGAAGATAAACATAGCCAATACTGTATGAAGGTAAGCCTTCCACTTTATAGCCATGTAAGATGAAGCCGATCATACCAGAAATAGCAATCACGCAACCACAAACGGAGGATGAGCCCACCGCTTTACGCATCTCTATCCCATGTTTATTTAAAAATGGTACCGACAGTGAGCCACCACCAATACCAGCAAGGCTTGATACGACACCAATTCCCGTGCCGTAAACTACAGTCACAGGGCTGCTCGGCATAGGTTTACTGCTCGTAACTTTAATGGAACGAAACATTTGTACTGACAGGCAAAGAACAATGACACCAAACACTTTCGGCAAATAGTGTGTAGGGATCCACTCAGCAATATTGGCACCAACAAAGCCACCAATGACCACACCAGGCATCAACCATTTTACGACAAACATATCGACATTGCCGAGCTTAAGGTGATTCATCGCCGATGAGCCAGACGTGACAATAATACTCGCTAACGAAGTGGCTAAGGCCATGTGCATACTCATTTCTGGAGAGATCCCAGCAAGAGGAAGCAAATACAACAAGGCAGGAACAACAATCAAACCACCACCGATACCGAGTAACCCCGCCATCACACCCACAAAAGCGCCTAGCGCCAACAATAACAAAAATAAAGAGACGGTCACGATTTCCTACTTTTTACCTGCGCGGATAAAGCCCGCAAAGCCCTGTTGAATGAAGAAGTCATGCATCATTTGATGAATGTCCTCCCCATAGGACTTTGTCATTGCTTGCTCCGCTAATTTTTCTAATTCTTCTTGTTGACTATGACGAATCAAATATTTCACCTTAGCCACGTTGGAGGTGTTCATACTCAAACTGGTATACCCTAACCCAAGTAAGAGAAGAGCGCCAAATGGATCACCCGCTAGCTCACCACAAATACACACGGGCACCTGATATTTATCACACACCTCATGGATTTGCTTAAGCGCTAACAGTACCGCAGGATGCATAGATTCATAGACATCCGCTACGCGCGAATTGTTCCTATCTACCGCTAATAAATACTGAGTTAAATCGTTTGTCCCGACAGAAACAAAATCAACACGGTGAGCAATCGTTGGCAACAGATACACCATCGATGGTACTTCAATCATGACCCCAATTTGTGGGAATTGAATTCTATCATCAAGCAAAACGGCTTCGCTGTGAGCTTGATTAATCAAGCTAATGGCATCGTCTAGCTCTTTTACCCCTGACACCATTGGCAATAAGATACTTAAGTTTCCGCTTTCTGCACTCGCTCTTAACATTGCACGCAGCTGGATCAAGAAAATGTCTGGATGATCCAATGTAAAACGAATGCCACGCCAGCCTAGAAACGGATTATCTTCTTCGATGGGCAAATACGGCAAAGGTTTGTCACCACCAATATCCAAAGTACGCATCACTACTCGTTGATTCGGATAGCTGTTAAGTATTGCTTGGTATTGATGATACTGCTCATCTTCCGAAGGAAAGTGATGCTGAAGTAAAAATGCAATCTCAGTTCGGTACAACCCAACACCATCAACACCTGTGTTGATGGCAATATTACTGTCTGCACTGAGTCCCGCATTCAGCATAATTTCGATATGGTGATTATCTTGCGTAACCGCAGGGAGTGCGAGGTCCTTGTTTACCATGGCAAACAATTCAGACTCTTCGCTTACTAAGCTGCGATACTCTCGCAACAACTGGCGGTTTGGCTCTAAGAAGATCTCACCCGTATAGCCGTCGACTATCCCGAGTTTGCCATTCACCACATCCGGATTAATGTTGGCGCCCATGACTGCAGGGACCCCAAGAGCTCGAGATAAAATGGCAGCGTGAGAGTTTGCGCCTCCCTCTAATGATACGACGGCTAACAAGAACTCTTTAGGTACAGAAGCGAGCAAGGTGGCAGTGAGTTCATTCGCCACCAAAATAATGGGACGATCAATTGCAGAATTTTCTTGCTCGCTGTTGTGCAGAAAATAGAGCAGCCTTTGCCCTAACTCTCGGATATCTTGCGCTCTTTCACGCATGTATACATCCGACATTCTGGCAAATCGATTCGAGTATGACTCTACAACTTGGCGTAACGCCCAGTCTGCCCTGTCTCCTTTTTCAATCTGCTTCTTCAAATCACCGCGAAGCATCGGATCATTCAGTAAGTGAGTAAACAGATCGAAGATCGCCAGAGCATCTTTGTTGATTTCACTGTCCAGTTTTTTCCGCATACGGCGAAAGTCATTTAACGCTCGCTCTATGGCCACCAGTAGTGTCTCGTGCTCGCGTTCCTTATCTAACGTGGACGAAGGGAAAATATCCGATAAACTCGGCTGGGTATTGTCGAACCAAAACTCTCCAATCGCGACACCAGTAGACGCAGGCAAACCTTTTAATACCGTGGGTTTAGATGCTAACTGCCAATGCCCAAGATTCTGCGCATGTGCAATGAGCACCGCTAACTGAGCGGATAAAGTAACAAGAAACGATTCTTCCATTTCACTAAACAAGCGCGGCGTTTTTTGTTGGATCACCAACACACCTAAAACTTGTTTACGATGAATGATTGGAGTAGCTAAAAAAGAGTGGTAAATCTGTTCGCCGAGTTGAGGAAAGAATTTGAACTCGGGGTGTTTTGAGGCTTCGGCAAGGTTAAGGGGTTCAGCGCTTCGTTTTACCAACCCAACCAAGCCTTCATTGAAGTTGATATGAATACTATCACCTTCAAAAATAAGGCCTTGAGTTGCCATTAACTCAAGGCGCTGCATTTCTTCATTAGCAAGATAGATAGTACAGCACTCAGTACTAAGGGCAGCACAAGTCTCTTTCACCAATATATCGAGTGCCAGATGCACATCATCGACCCTGGAGACTTTCTCAACTATTTCCCTTAGCTGACTGAGCATGATTATCCTCTACGTTGCTTTTTTCTTTTCCCTTTCGCTTTTCTCTCTCGAAAAGGCATGGCTAAGGATGCAAATTCTTTCATCGCTCGTCGATAAACATCTCGCTTGAAAGAAACAACTTGCCTAACTGGATACCAGTAACTTACCCAGCGCCAACCATCAAATTCAGGGGATTTTCCGCGTTGCATATTAATGCGAGACTCATCGCATTCTAATCTCAGCAGAAACCATTTCTGTTTTTGGCCGATACAAACAGGCTTGGAGTCCCAACGCACCAATCGCTTTGGTAGCTTATATCTTAACCAATGACGACTTGTTGCAATGATCTTAACGTCTTTTTTCGTTAAACCGACTTCTTCGTATAACTCCCTGAACATGGCTTGTTCAGGGGTTTCACCTTCGTCAATCCCACCTTGTGGAAATTGCCATGAGTGTTGCCCGTATCGTTTAGCCCAGAAGACCTGACCATGGTTATTACATATCACAATACCAACATTAAGTCGGTAACCATCGCCATCTATCACTGGCTAACCTCTATGAATAAATTTTTTATTACCGTGATTTTTCCACATATCCCCATTACTAGCAAACTTACTGATGTGATATGAGCAAGATTTATTACCTTTTCACCATTTTTGGATATCTTTTAATCAAACCATACCTTATCAACACAAGAGTGAGACATTGCCCACATTTATTCACCTTTTCTGTGAATAACTTTGTGAAGAATTCAATTCAAATGAGTAATTCAGTTCAATCCCATCAAAAGCAAAACAAATGAAGAAACAAAAAAACAAACATAAAATATTGATAAAAAAGCATTTATTTTTAAAAATAACGATAATTCGATCTTCAGTTTCTTGATGATCTTTTCACCAAACTCAGATCGGTCAAAGATCCACCAACAGGCTATTTATCCACACTCACCTGCTATTCGTTTAGATGATTACAACAAAATCAACCCCAAAAATGCATTTTAACCCCTGTTTATTCATACAGACCTCGTCAGGATCTTATCAATACCTCCTCCACCTGTGGATAAGTTATGAATTGATCGTTCTTACACCGCCTCGGTGAAATCTTAAACAGTAGATTTGGTCGGAGTTTGATAAACTATATTTTTTGTAATACCACCTTGTAACTATGAAACCAGAACCACAAACAGAAGCAGAGCTATTGGAACGAGCGCATGATATGGCAGGACTCAGTTTTGCTGAGTTGGCCGCCGAGGCGAATATGATTGTTCCTGAAAACTTAAAACGTGATAAAGGTTGGGTGGGTCAATTACTCGAATGGCACTTGGGCGCTCCAGCTGGCAGTAAACCTCAACAAGATTTCGCAAAACTAGGGATCGAGTTGAAAAGTATTCCGATCAGTTACTCTGGCAAACCTTTAGAAACAACCTTTGTTTCTGTGGCGCCCCTCACTGGCGTTCATGGTCTTACATGGGAAACAAGTCATGTTCGAAACAAGCTATCTCGTGTCCTTTGGGTACCCGTAGAAGGAGAACGAGAAATCCCACTCCCTGAAAGACGTGTGGGCAGTCCACTCATTTGGTCACCAGATGAAGAAGAAGAGCGGATTTTGCGAAATGACTGGGAAGAGTTAATGGAGATGATCGTCTTGGGAAGATTTGATCAAATTTCCGCCAGACACGGAGAAGCGCTGCATCTTCGCCCTAAAGCCGCAAATGCAAAAGCGCTCACCGAAGCATACAACTCAAATGGTAAGCCGATGAAAACTCTGCCCCGAGGCTTTTACCTTAGAACACAGTTTACTGAACAGATCTTACTCAAGCACTACATTAACACTCAACCAGAATAAAACTATATCAGCTATTTAGTGCGTCACGAGCGATAACTCAATATCGCAGTATGAGGCTGCCTCTTCAGTGCCACATTCGTCATACGCATTGCGCAGCCTTAAATACGCTTTATCGACCCCTAGCCTCAATAGTTCTTCTTTTACTAAGTCTAGAGAGCCAAAATGTATCGGGTCTTCACCGTCTTTAATCGGCTCAAGTTGATGCTTGTACTCCACAGCTAAAAGATAGTCAGAGACATCAGAACACCCAATCACAAATACTTTGGGAGTTTTATAAGTATCTTTATGTGGACCATGTAGCCACATGTCCAATTGATGCTTCTGCATAACATACCTCCTTCACACGATCATTTAAGTGTAGTTAGGCTAACTGTAGCTTTCGAGTTTGCTCTTCCTTTATACGTAAATCATTTGCGATTGCGGCTACAAATCCCCTATATTGGAGTCACTTATTTAGTCGGTAACTCTTCAAGGACGTGATATGCAATACACAAAACTACCGCACTCATCACTTGAGATCAGTAAAATCTGCCTCGGCACTATGACGTTTGGCGAGCAAAACACAGAAAAGGACGCCTTTGAACAGCTCGACTTTGCCCTCGATCATGGGGTGAACTTCATCGATACCGCAGAGATGTACCCTGTACCGCCAAACTCGGAAACACAAGGGCTCACCGAGCAATACATCGGTAATTGGTTAGCAAAAAGCGGCAAAAGAGAGAAAGTAGTACTGGCAACAAAAGTGGCAGGCCCTCGCAATGTTCCTCACATTAGAGACAACATGAGCCTTAATCGTCGCCACATCCATACAGCAATTGATGACAGCCTTAATCGTCTACAAACCGATTATGTCGATTTGTACCAACTGCATTGGCCGCAGCGTCAAACCAACTGCTTTGGTCAACTCAACTACCCATACCCTGACAAACAAGAAGAAGTCACGTTAATTGAAACGTTGGAAGCGCTTACTGAATTAGTGAATGCAGGTAAAGTGCGCTATATCGGCGTATCCAACGAGACGCCGTGGGGTGTGATGTCGCTATTGCGTTTGGCAGAAAAACACGATTTGCCAAGAATTGTCTCCATTCAAAACCCATATAACTTATTGAACCGCAGCTTCGAAGTTGGCTTGTCTGAAATCAGCCATTACGAAGGCGTTCAGTTACTTGCCTACTCTCCTTTGGCATTTGGCTGCCTGAGTGGTAAATACCTAAACGGGGCAAAACCTGAAGGCGCTCGATGCACTAAGTGGGAGCGTTTTGCGCGCTACTTCACTCCGCAAGGTGTTAAAGCGACCGAAGCTTACGTCAATTTAGCTCAAGAGCATGGTCTAAACCCTGCACAAATGGCGCTCGCGTTTGTCAATCAGCGTCCATTTGTTGCTTCTAACATTATCGGAGCAACAAACCTAGACCAATTAAAAGCCAATATCGACAGTATTGATTTGCAACTTAGCGACGAACTACTTACTGAAATTCAAGCAATAGGTACAACTTACTCGAATCCTTGCCCTTAACAGTACCACCTTCAAACGAAAACAGCTGATCTTCAAGATCAGCTGTTTATCCAATGAAGTCATACTTCATATAAAAAGTTAAGCGTGTTGAATGACTCGTTAGCAACTCAGTCAGCCCAACACGCTAACGATTACGTCATTATTCGCGACGTTAAGACTCGACGAAGGTGACGAACTCGACGTTCAACTTTTACTGCATCCGGAACATTGGCACGTGTAGAACGACCATCGCGATCTAAACCAATATCCCTCAATAGATGAACATTCGTCCATGGAATATCATGAGCAGTTCGGCGTATGGTACGCTGCCATTGCTTTTCTTCGCGTTTAAGGTCTGCTTTCAATAGCAAAGTGGCCAATTGTAAGTAAATAGAGTGACGCATAATATTTTCTCCGATTATCGATGTATTCGACTGGGAAAAATAGTGCGTAAAATGAACAGAAATATTCTGTTGATACTAAGCCGCTACTTTCCCGCAGCCTAGTAATAAATATGATAGGTTACGGATTAATTTTTATCTTGTGAGCCAGTGGTATTGGTATCATCCGATTTAAGGGTTATCGGAGCGATAGGCATACGATCAGCGCAAGCAGTGGTGTTAACAACGTAATGTTTCATCTTGCGCCTCCTAGCTAAAAATTAATCCGTTTATGAAAGGTATAACTCATTGAGTTACGGTTAAATTGTAAGCTTTGATGAATATATATCAAACATTTTTTGCCTTTTTGATTAAAAACAAATCAACACACCGCAATTTAGTTTCATATACTTTTATGTATAACATATTCACCTGAGGAATATATAAATTTACGGATTTTATAAATCAAACCAAACAAAAAATAAAAAGAGCGGCTCTGTGGCCACTCTCTTTTATTGTATTTATTCGCCTATTTGACACAGGGAAAGGCCAACTACATGGCTTGTTCGGAAATCAAGTTATGTTTATTAAGTAGTCGATACATGGTTGCACGCGAAACTCCGAGCTCTTTCGCCGCATTTGAAACTTGACCAGAATGAGATTCCAAAACAACCAGCAACGCATCACGTTCACTCTTCTCTCGGATTGATTTCAAGCTGCGCTTTGAGTCATTACGTTGAGGTAAATCTAAGTGATGCTCTTCAATCATTACGCTGTCGGACATTAATACCGCTCGCTTCACTTGGTTCATCAGCTCACGCACATTTCCAGGCCAGAAATAACGTGTCAGTGCCTTGAATGCATCCTCAGAAAAGCTTTTTGCTTGCGAGTTGTACTCTTTTGAGAACTCTTGTAAGTAGAAACGAGCCAGCAATGCGATGTCACTCGCACGTTCTTTCAAGCTAGGGACATTGATGCGCAGAACGTTGATGTAATGGTAAAGTTCTTCATTGAAGTCACCGTCAATCAAAGCTTTTTCAACATCTGACGAGTTAGCAGCAAGAATGCGTACGTTAACCGCTTTTACGCCATCTTTGGTATCAATGGTGCCTTCTTGCAAGAATCTCAGCAGATTCATTTGCTGCTCTTTTGAAATGGTAAGAATGTCATTAAACAACACGGTGCCACCATCTGCTTGTTCAAGCAGGCATGCTTCCATATCTTCATCGGCGTTAATACCAAATACTTCAGCTTGGAAACGTTGTTCATTGAGTGCGCGACAGTTAATTGCCATAAACGGTTTATGAGAGCGTGAAGAGACTTTATGGATGGCCCTAGCAACCGCCTCTTTACCAGTCCCACTTTCCCCAGAAATCAGAATGCTGACGTCCGTTGGACCAATGCGCTTCACTTGATCGCGTAAACGTTTCATCGGGATAGATTCACCGATCAGACCCATATCTAAACTGCTACCAAAACTAGGCCAAACTTTTTTCTCCAACTTAAGCATGCCAAGCTGGTGACCTATTGTGCTTAATAACTGTGCATCTGGGATCGGCGCTGTGAAAAAATCGATACAAAAGTTAACAATGAACTGGCATATGGTGTCAGTGCCAAGCTGAGATTCACGAATAAACGCTAACCAACGTACGTGTTTGTGAGAGCTGACTAAGTTCGCCAAACCATTCAAGCTGAACTCGTCATGGCTGAGATCAACAATACCGATACATGGACCAATATCTTCTAACAGCGTATTAGCTTTGCGTAAGTCACCTACTTGATGACACTTCCAGCCCACTTGCTCCAGTACCGATAACCAAGGCTCATAAGTACCGCCAACTACCACAAGCGATCCCGGGATGGAATCCATCTTAAACTGCCCAGCCATTCTCTAACCCTTTTTCATTGTTAATAGAAATTTTGTGCCACAAACTTATCTTTGCGAGCGGGTAACATTATCGAGACTCCGCCCCCTCACGTCTGTCTCAGTATTAAGACTATGCAATAGATTGAGATTTGGCGAATGTTTATCTGCATATCCCATTAAAAGGCAAGTGCAACAACTTGAATTACCTTAACTAAAAGGCAAAAAAAAACCACCCGAAGGTGGTTTTTTTACTCATCCTATCGAATTACGCTTGCGGGCGCATTGCAGGGAATAAGATCACGTCACGGATAGTGTGCGTGTTAGTCAGTAGCATAACCAAACGGTCGATACCGATACCTTGGCCTGCTGTTGGCGGTAGGCCGTGCTCTAGAGCAGTGATGTAGTCTGCATCGTAGAACATTGCTTCGTCGTCACCAGACTCTTTCGCTTCAACCTGTGCTTTAAAGCGTGCATCTTGGTCTTCAGCATCGTTAAGCTCTGAGAAACCGTTCGCTACTTCACGGCCACCGATAAAGAACTCAAAGCGGTCTGTAAAGAACGGGTTATCATCGCTACGACGAGCCAACGGAGAAATATCTGCTGGGTAACCAGTGATGAACGTAGGCTGCATTAGCTTAGGTTCTGCTGTTTCACCAAAGATCTCTTCAAGAAGCTGACCGCATGTCCAGAAAGGTTCTACTTCAACGTGAACAGATTTCGCGATAGAAACCATTAGATCACGGTTTTGTAGGTCTTCTTCTGTTAGCGCTTGGATTTGCGCGTGGTCTGGGTTGTAGTGCTTGATTGCTTCGAACATGCTCATACGAGTGTAAGTACCACCAAACTCAACCGTTTCATCACCGTAAGGCATTGACGTTGAACCTAGGACTTCTTGCGCCACTGAGCTTAGTAGTTCTTCAGTTAGGTCCATCAGATCTTTGTAGTCTGCGTACGCCATGTAGAATTCCATCATTGTGAATTCTGGGTTGTGGCGTGGAGAAAGGCCTTCGTTACGGAAGTTACGGTTGATTTCGAATACGCGATCAAAACCACCAACAACTAGACGCTTCAGGTATAGCTCTGGCGCGATACGTAGGTACATTGGCATGTCTAGTGCGTTGTGGTGCGTGATGAATGGACGCGCACTCGCACCGCCAGGGATAACGTGCATCATTGGCGTTTCAACTTCCATGAACTGCTTAGAGATCATGAAGTTGCGGATTGCAGACATTACTTTAGAACGTACTACGAACGCTTGACGAGAGTCTTCGTTAACGATCAGGTCAACGTAACGTTGGCGGTAACGCATCTCTTGGTCAGTTAGACCGTGGAACTTTTCTGGAAGTGGACGTAGTGCTTTGGTTAGCAACTCGTACTCTTCCATGTTCACGTATAGGTCCCCCTTACCAGACTTATGAAGTGCACCTTTAACACCGATGATGTCACCGATATCTAGACCTTGGTATTTTTCTTTAAGTACTTTTTGAACCGCTTTGTCAGCATAAGCTTGGATACGGCCAGAAGTTTCTTGAATTACCAAGAATGGACCACGTTTAGCCATGATACGGCCAGCGATTGCTACTACGTGGTTAAGCTCTTCTAGCTCTTCCTTCGTCTTTTCACCGAACTCTTTCTGAAGGTCGCCCGCTAGTGCGTCACGACGGAAGTCGTTTGGATGGCCGTTCGCTTTGCAGCTCTTTCGGATTGCATCCAGTTTAGCGCGGCGTTCAGCAATCAGCTTATTTTCTTCTAGTACAGTTTCGTTTTGAACAGCATCAGTCATTTTCGATGTATCCTGTTTTTGTCGGTGAAAAGCTTTATAGACCTGATTTCAGGCTAGCTTCAATAAATTTGTCCAGATCGCCATCAAGAACCGCTTGAGTATTACGGTTTTCAATGCCCGTACGGAGGTCCTTAATACGTGAGTCATCCAATACGTAAGAACGGATCTGGCTACCCCAGCCAATGTCAGACTTAGCGTCTTCATTAGCTTGTTTTTCCGCATTTTGCTTTTGCAATTCAAGCTCAAATAGCTTCGCTCGAAGCTGTTTCATTGCCTGATCTTTGTTCTTATGTTGAGAACGGTCATTCTGACACTGAACCACTGTGTTCGTAGGTACGTGCGTAATACGTACCGCAGATTCTGTGGTGTTTACGTGCTGACCACCTGCGCCTGACGCACGGTAAACGTCAATACGTAGGTCGGAAGGATTAATGTCGATGTCGATGTTTTCATCAATCTCTGGATAGATGAACGCAGAAGCAAATGACGTATGGCGACGACCGCCTGAATCGAACGGAGATTTACGAACAAGACGATGGACGCCCGTTTCAGTGCGTAACCAACCGTACGCATACTCACCAGAGATGCGAACTGTTGCCGACTTAAGACCCGCGACTTCACCTTCAGAGACTTCAATCACTTCAGCTTTGAAGCCCTTCGCTTCTGCCCAACGTAGGTACATACGCAGCAGCATGTTAGTCCAGTCTTGTGCTTCTGTACCACCAGAACCTGCTTGCAAATCGATGTAACAATCAGAGCTATCGTGGTCGCCAGAGAACATACGACGGAATTCAAGCTTTTCTAGCTTCTCTTCCAACTCAGCAAGTTCTGGTTCAATTTCGTCAAATGTTTCTTGATCTTCTTCTTCTACAGCCAGCTCAAGAAGACCTTCTACATCTTCCACACCTTGCTCTAGTTGATCAATGGTTTCAACAACCGCTTCTAGTGATGCACGCTCTTTACCCAGTGCTTGCGCACGCTCAGGTTCGTTCCATACATCTGGTTGTTCAAGTTCTGCGTTGACTTCTTCTAGACGCTCTTTCTTCGCGTCATAGTCAAAGATACCCCCTCAGGACATTTGTGCGCTGAGACACGTCCTGCAGACGGTTTTTAATTGGATTGATTTCAAACATGTTTACTCAACATTTTAGAATAGAATTTAACCGAGAAATTCTACTGAAAAATGTGACCGAGATACAGGAAAATTTCGGATGAGAAATCAGATTGCGGTGAGAGAGAGCACGGTCATAAAATTTTACGCCCACTTAGGGGCAACCGTACTCTATAAGAAAGGTTAATCTAGGTATTACTTAGCTTCGATATGGTCGATCATCAATTGCAATGATTGATTACCACGAAATTCATTCACATCCAGCTTATACGCGAGACGTACTGTTTTAACCGATGCATCTGGCCATCGGCGTAGATCAACATTGAATGCAATGCCGTCGATCATCACATTGGTAGGGTGACCTTTATAAAGCGGCTCTAACATCAATTTAAGATGCTTCTCACCCACCAGCTTTTGATGCAGTACTTTAAACTCACCATCAAAGATTGGCTCTGGGAAAGCTTGTCCAAAAGGGCCACCCGATCGCAGCTGTTCAGCAACATGCATAGAGAACTCTTCCGGCTTAAGTTCACCATCTGACATGATCACGCCTTTTAGCGCCGCTTCATCGAGTTCCTTTTTTACCACTTCATCAAACAAACGACTGAAACGCTCAAAATCCTGCTCTTTAATCGTTAAGCCTGCTGCCATGGCGTGTCCACCAAACTTGATGATCAAACCCGGGTTTTGTGTGTCGATGAAATCCAACGCATCGCGCATGTGTAGCCCCGGAATAGAACGACACGAGCCTTTAATCGTCCCTTCTCCGCCATCAGCAAATGCAATGACTGGACGGTGAAACTTCTCTTTAATGCGCGAAGCCAAAATACCAATCACACCTTGGTGCCAATCACGCTGGAATAAGGCTAAGCCATAAGGAAGCTCATTGCCTTCACCAAACTGAAGGCGCTCACAGAAAGCCATCGCTTCTTGCTTCATGCCTTCTTCAATCTCTTTACGAGTTTGGTTCAAGCCATCCAATTCACTTGCCATGCGACGAGCAGCGTGGATGTTGTTACACATCAGCAGTTCAACACCGAAAGACATGTCATCAAGACGACCTGCAGCGTTAATACGTGGACCTAAAGCAAAGCCAAAGTCAGACGCAACTAAACGACGCGCATCGCGCTTCGCGACCTCAATTAATGCTTGGATGCCGGGACGCGCTTTGCCAGCACGAATACGTTGCAAGCCTTGGTGTACAAGAATGCGGTTGTTTTCATCCAATGGAACGACGTCGGCGACGGTACCCAGTGCAACAAGGTCAATCAGTTCCATCAATTTGGGCTCTTGCATCCCCTGTTCTGCAAACCAATTGTGTTTTCGCATATGAACGCATAGTGCCATCATGAGATAAAACGCGACCCCTACCCCCGCAAGCGCTTTAGATGGAAAGCTACAGCTCTCAAGGTTTGGGTTCACCATTGCATCCACATCAGGCAACACTTGTCCTGGCAAGTGGTGATCGGTAACAAGCACAGTAATGCCATTTTCTTTTGCGTAACGCACGCCTTCGATTGATGAGACGCCGTTATCCACCGTCATGATCATCTCAGCGCCAAGCTCTAAGGCTTGGTCAACGACTTCTGGGCTTAACCCATAACCGTCTTCAAAACGATTTGGCACTAGGTAATCCACATTGTGACTACCAAGCATACGCAGCGCGAGCACTGATAATGCTGAGCTTGTCGCGCCATCAGCGTCAAAATCACCGACAACGATGATGCGTTTTTGTTCTTTTATCGCCTGAAACAAAAGATCGACAGCTTGCTCAATCCCCCCGAGTTTTTGATATGAATGCAACCCACGGGCCGACGTTTCTAATTGTGAAAGATCCGTTATCCCACGGTTGATGTAGATACGTTTAAGAATCGGAGGAATGGAATCAGGAAGAAGGGAAAGATCAGGTTCAGGACGTCGTTGAATTTCTATCATGCTTAAAAGAGCCGACAACTTTGCCGGCTCTGCTCCTAATGGATTATAGTTGCTTTAAACGTTTCAATAGCTCTGCAGGTGGTAGGTAGCCACCAACCATTTCGCCATTCGGTAAGAAGATTGCTGGCGTACCAGAAATACCCAATTGGCGACCTAGATTGTAATGCGCCTGGATGGTTTCTTTACACTGTTTCAAGTCTTTCGCAGGGTTATCAAATGTACGATTCACTTTCGCGTTGTGCATTGCCGACGCCGGATCTTCAGCACACCAAATCGTTGCCATTTGCTCCGCTACAGGGCCAGTTGCACCTTGGCGAGGGTAAGCCATGTAACGCACTGTAATACCTAGATCATTATAGCCTTGCATTTGGCTATGCAGACGCACACAGTAACCACAGGTGATATCGGTGAATACGGTCACAACGTACTTTTCATCGTCGGCTTTGTATTCGATCATGCTATCGGAGAACTGCGCAATTTTCTCGGCGTTAAGCGGCGCTTGACGCTCTGCTATGACATCTTTGTAACTGCCATCATCATTAATGGCATAAAGCGTACCGGCGATAAAATGGCTACCATCATTTGAAGCAAACAGGATCCCGCCATTGGTTTGAATTTCCAATAAGCCAGCGACGTCTGATGGTTGAATATCAACGATAGATAAACCAAGCTTTGAGAACTTAGTTTTTAATGCTGCTTCATCAAAGCCGCTTTGTGCAGCTGGCGCCACTTGTTGCGCAGGAGTCTCCGTTTGAGCCTGACTTTCTTCTGCACCACAAGCGGTAACAAAAAATGGTAAAGTCAGCAGAGTTAGTCGGCGTAATACGCTCATGAAATTCACCTTAATGTAAAATCGTTTTTCCAAGAAGACATGGATGAATCTAACCATTGTTATGCTCTTGGGTGGTGTTGACTGTGGATCTGCTTCAATCGTTCAGTCGCCACGTGAGTATAAATTTGCGTGGTCGATAAGTCACTATGTCCTAAAAGCATCTGTACGACCCTGAGATCTGCGCCATAGTTCAATAAATGCGTGGCAAAGGCATGACGCAGTACGTGCGGCGACAGCTGATCCGTGTCAATCCCTGCTATCAAAGCATAGTACTTAATACGGTGCCAAAACGTCTGACGAGTCATTTGTCTTGCGCGTTTACTAGGAAAAACAATATCAGATGATGTATCACCAAGTAACGCAGGGCGCCCTTGTTGAATGAACGTCTCGATCCAATCGACCGCGTTTTCCCCCATAGGAACCAGGCGTTCTTTACCACCTTTACCAGTCACGCGCACCACCCCTTGGCGCAAGCTAACATTTTCCATGGTCAAACTGACGAGCTCTGTCACACGCAACCCTGTCGCGTAGAGTAGCTCTAGCATCGCTTTATCGCGCAATTCTATAGGGTCATTCGGGTCTGGCGCTTCGAGCAACGCGTCCACTTGCTCTTCACTAATATCTTTGGGTAAACGTTGTGGCAGTTTAGGGCTAACCAAGAGCGCACTCGGGTCATCAGCACGCACCTTCTCACGATGCAGGTATTGAAATAAACGACGAATAGCCGACAACATACGCGCACGGGACGTCTGTTTGTAATCTAAGTCTACAAGGTGGCTTTGATATTCTTGCAAGCCAGACAAACTGATAAAATCAAGACGGTATCGATGTTTTTCCATCCACACGAGCAGCTTCATTAAATCGTTTCGGTAGGAAGCCAACGTGTTCTCTGATAGACCACGCTCCATCCACATCGCATCTAAGAATTGCTCAACAAGCGAAAAATCTTGTTGATTGACAGGCTGTTGTGCCGTCATGAATGCTTCCTTATCTGTTTATATTTACAGTATTTAGATTAAAGCACCTGCCAATCCAATACCATAAAAAATCATCCCACATAGGATATTCGCTGCAATCTTCCTCAATTTATGGTTAGAATCTTCCACAACAGCAACACAAATAACGACGAATATAATGAAAATCGGACTCTTTTACGGCTCAACGACCTGCTACACCGAAATGGCAGCAGAGAAAATTCGTACCCTTATTGGTGAAGACCTTGTCGACATTCACAATGTGAAAGAGACACCGTTATCACTAATGGCGGACTACGACTTATTACTCCTTGGCATCTCAACTTGGGATTTTGGTGAAATTCAAGAAGATTGGAACGCGATTTGGCAAGACATCGCGACCACGCCACTGAAAGGCAAAGTTGTAGCGCTGTTTGGTCTGGGTGACCAAGAAGGTTACGGAGAGTGGTATTTAGATGCGATGGGCTTACTTCACGATGAATTACAAGCCACAGGCGCAACCTTTATCGGTTACTGGCCAAATGAAGGCTACGAATTTGAAGCATCGAAAGCATTGATCGAAGATGGCAGCAAGTTTGTTGGACTTGCGTTAGATGAAGACTCACAGTACGAACTGAGTGATGAACGCATCGAAAAATGGTGTGAACAAGTTCTTGTGGAATTCCACGACACGCTTTAATAGCGCAAACACGTCATCATTAAAAAGTAAAAAGCCCGATGAAGTAATTCATCGGGCTTTTTATTATCTTGATAACGCGAAGTGATTACGCGGTTTCTTGTGCTAGTTCTGGGCGAGGTTTCGCGATAAAGAACATGCACACGATAGCCGCAAATGTTGGAAGCACCCAACCCATGCCGACTTCGAATAGTGGCAACATGTTAAACGCAGAAACATCAATACCCGATACTTTTGCCGCATCAACTAACGCAAACAGCAGAGATACAAGCAGTACTGCACGGTAAGCAAAGCGTGGATTCGGCAGTTTGCTGCGCACAAATGTTAGTGCAACCAACGCAATCGCCACAGGGTACAGCGCAAACAATACTGGCACTGACAGAGAAATCAGCTGTGCAAGACCAACGTTTGCAACCAATGCACAAACAGAACCATTAATCAGTACCCATTGCTTGTATGACAGTGGTGTTTTCGAGCTGAAGAAATCTGAACACGCAGAAATCAAGCCAATCGCGGTTGTCAGACACGCTAGCAATACGATGACAGACAGAACGATTTGACCGTATGGACCAAACAACGCTTGAACGTATTGGCTAAGCACTAGGCCACCATTATCAGCACCAGCAGCAACCGTTGCACTCGTCGCACCTAAGTAAAATAGTGAGATGTAAACAAACGCAAGACCAGCAGCAGCAATACAACCTGCATAGATCAGATATTTAGTAGTTGCAGAGCGCTCAGTAATGCCTTTACCGCGCAGTGCATCAACCATCAGCATACCAAACATCAATGACGCGAACGTATCCATTGTGTTGTAGCCTTCTAAGAAGCCTTTGGTCAGAGGCTGCGTTAGGTATTCACCGTGCGCGCCAATCATATCGCCCTGAGGATCAAGGAAGACAGCGACAGCAAGAATGATCAAACCAACGAACAATGCTGGTGTCAGTACTTTACCGATAAGATCGATCAAACGGCCTTGGAACCATGAGAACATCATCGCTGCGATAAAGAAGATCACTGAGAACGCTGTCAGATGCGTTTGTGACGCCTCAAGGAAGAAAGGTTTCACCGCCATCTCGTAAGCCACTAGGCCAGTACGAGGCGCTGCAAACGCAGGACCAATGATGATGAAAATCAGTGCAGCCATAAGAACTGCCGCTTTTTTCGGAAGATCTTGCGTCAAGTGATCCCAAGAACCACCAGCAACAGCAATAGCAACGATAGTAATAAGAGGTAGACCTACCGCTGTTAGCAAGAAACCAAACATAGCTGGCATTAAGTTTTCACCCGCTAACTGACCCGCTAGAGGTGGAAAGATAATATTGCCCGCACCTAAAAAGAACGCAAATAGCATAAAGCCTACTGCGATAATATCTGTTAGTTTTAACGTCTGCTTCACAGATAACCCTTGTCTTTTAATTAATGAATGTTGTGTATGCTTAGACCACTTTTTGTATACCTAAAGTCAATAAGTACACGTGGTTCAATCTATAAAATTTTCGCCGCATAATGACGAAAGACTCATCATTTGGCAACCTTTAAGAAAAAAACACCATATTAATTTAGTTTTCAAACTTAAAAGCAGTGGATATAACCAGATCCAAATAACAGACCAGTTCTTTATCTCGATCAATTAACAATACAATTTAATAACCAACAAAACAACAATCTATACAATTAATAAACAATAGAGCAATCTACTTAATTATTGAGCAAATATAAAACAATCATGAAGAACAAAAAACTGAAAACTAAAGGCTTCAATTTTAAGCAATTTTGTATTGAGGGCGGCGAGAGTGGTATGCCAGTCAGCACAGATGGGGTAATGCTTGGTGCTTGGATTCAAAGCCCTAACGACGCTAAAATTCTCGATATTGGCACTGGCACTGGCCTGCTTGCCCTGATGTGTGCTCAACGCTTTACAGAAGCTCAAATAACCGCGGTCGATATCGAATTAACAGCCGTTGCTGCCGCGCAAAAAAATATGGCCCAGTCTCCTTGGTCAGATCGTGTAAGTGTGCATCACACCGACATACTGCACTTTACGCCGACACATTCATTCCAACGCATCATTTGTAACCCGCCCTACTTCAACAGCGGCGAGCAATCGAAACACAGTCAACGTGCAACCGCGAGGCACACTGATACGCTAGGCCATAACGCATTGCTACAGCGTTGCTATCATTTGCTTGATGACGAAGGGAGAGCTAGTTTTGTGTTGCCAATCACCGAAGGCGAGCAGTTCATTGAGCTAGCATTAAACCAAGGTTGGTATCTATCGAGGATCTGTCGTGTGCAACCATCAGAAAAGAAACCAGTACACCGATTGTTATTTGAACTGTCAAAACGACCTTGCGATTTGCAGACGTCACATTTAATTATCCGTTCAAATGACGGCTATAGTGATGATTTCATCCAGTTAACCCGCGAGTTTTATCTTAAGATGTGAAATAACATGTGATCCTTATCACCAATCACTTTATAATGTGCGACCTTTTTGTATTCTATGCTGTTGTGGCGAACCATTAACCAAGCTTTGCTTGTGGAGAACTCATTGTGATCAGAACCTTTGCTGAACTTGATCTAGACCAAAACCTACTTGAAGCCATTGAAGAGATGGGTTACGAACGCCCAACAAAAATTCAGGCAGAAGCGATTCCACAAGCGTTGGACGGTCGTGACATTCTAGCGTCAGCGCCAACAGGAACTGGTAAAACGGCCGCCTTCGTCCTGCCAGCATTGCAATACTTGCAAGACTTCCCTCGTCGTAAGCCTGGACCTGCGCGTATTTTGATCCTAACGCCTACTCGCGAACTGGCGATGCAAATTGCCGATCAAGCACGTGCTTTGGCAAAAAATACCAAACTCAACATTTTCACCATCACTGGTGGTGTTCAGTACCAAGAGCACGCCGACATCCTTGCAACAACGCAAGACATTGTGGTTGCGACACCTGGCCGTTTAAAAGAATACATTGATGCAGAACGTTTTGATTGTCGTGCAATCGAATGGTTAATCCTTGATGAAGCAGACCGTATGCTAGATATGGGTTTTGCTCCTACTGTCGATCGCCTATCTAACGAATGTCGCTGGCGTAAGCAAACCCTTCTGTTCTCAGCAACGTTAGAAGGGAAAGGCGTAGAAGGCTTTACCGCTGATCTGTTGAATGACCCAGCAGAGATCGATGCAAAATCGCCGCTGCGTGAGCGTAAGAAAATTGCTCAGTGGTACCACCGAGCTGATGATGCTGAACACAAACTGGAATTACTAAAACACATTATTACTCAGCAAGCTGAGCGCACTATCGTCTTTTTAAAGACTCGTGAGCGTTTGGCTGAGCTACGAGCGCAGCTTGAAAGTGCACAGATTCCATGTTCTTGGATTCAAGGTGAAATGCCGCAAGATCGTCGTAATAATGCGATTTCTCGCTTCCGCGATGGTACTGTGAACGTGCTGCTCGCGACGGACGTTGCTGCGCGCGGTATCGATCTTCCGGATGTATCACACGTTATCAACTACGACATGCCACGCACGGCTGATGTTTACCTTCATCGTATCGGCCGTACTGCTCGCGCAGGTAAGAAAGGTAACGCTATCTCAATCGTAGAAGCACACGACCAACCAATGATGGATCGCGTTGCACGTTACGTGAAAGAAGACATCAAAGAGCGTTTCGTGAAAGAGATGCGTCCTAAACACAAAAAGCCTGTGTTTAAGAAGAAAAAGAAAAAAGACGACAAGAAAAAAGTAGCGAAAAAGAAAACCGCTAAGAAGAAGTAATCTTGTTGGGACCAAGTAGCTCAAGCTAGAAAATAACAAAGGGTTGGCAATGCCAACCCTTTTTTCGTTTGTGCTGATAGAGATTAACGTAGACTACGTCTCAATCAGCTTTATTTTTGCTCTTCGCGTTTAAATACTAACTCTGTTGGCGTCGATTCATCTTCCACAAAGTAGTAACCCGCCGTATCAAACTTAGCCAGGTCTGCTACGCTCTCAACACGGTTTTCAATGATGTAACGCGCCATCATACCGCGCGCTTTCTTCGCGTAAAAACTGATGACCTTGTATTGACCATTCTTACAATCTTTGAATACTGGCGTGATCACTTGCGCATCTAAATTCTTTGGCTTAACCGCTTTAAAGTATTCATTTGATGCAAGGTTGATAAGGACATTATCACCTTGAGCAGAAATCGCTTCGTTAAGCTTGTCCGTAATAACGTTGCCCCAAAACTGGTACAAGTTCGTACCCTTGTCGTTTGCAAGCTTGGTACCCATTTCAAGACGGTATGGCTGCATCAAATCAAGTGGTTTTAGTAAACCATAAAGACCCGATAGCATACGCAGATGATCTTGAGCATATTCGAAGTCCGCTTCAGATAAACTTTCGGCGTCTAGCCCTGTGTAAACGTCACCTTTAAATGCAAGAATGGCTTGTCGTGAGTTTTCCGTGGTAAACGTTTCACTCCACTCTTGGAATCGGTCCACATTTAAATCGGCAATCTTGTCGCTCACTTTCATTAAAGAGGCAACATCAGCAGGAGTCAGTTTGCGGCAAACATCGATAAGCTCTTTTGAGTATTCGACCAACTCAGGTTGAGTAAATTTTTCTGTCGCTAACGGAGACTCGTAATCAAGAGTCTTCGCTGGAGAAACTACGATAAGCATGACTTTCCCTTCTCTAATTTTGTTTTTAATAGGGTACAAAAAAAGCCATGCATTGTCTGCATGGCTTTTTACATCGTACTAATAGCTTTCAACTATGAGTGATAGCTCACTTAGTCTTTTTTATCGTTGTACCAAATGCCTTCTTCAAGCTGAGATTTCAGCTCTGGGAAATCATTCGCATCAAATGTTGGCACTTTGCCTTCACCAAGCTGGCGATTGTAATCTTTGGCCAGTTTAATCACGATGCCAGATAGCAAGATGATCGCCACCAAGTTGACTATCGCCATCAGACCCATAGAGACATCAGCAAGCGACCATACGACTGGTAACGAAGCTAGTGCACCAAACATCACCATACCAAGAACAATAACGCGGAAAATGCTTAAGCCCGCTTTATGATTGTGCTCTAGGAAGATTAAGTTCGTTTCAGCATACGAGTAGTTTGCAATGATTGAAGTAAACGCAAAGAAGAAGATTGCCACAGCAACAAAGATGCCGCCCCAATCGCCAACTTGTGAGCTCAATGCACGCTGAGTTAGCTCGATACCCGTCACTTCTGTTGCTTGACCGACATACTCACCAGACATCAGGATGATAGCCACTGTTGCAGAACAGATAACGATCGTATCCATGAACACGCCTAGCATCTGTACGTAACCTTGAGACGCTGGGTGTGGTGGGTAAGGTGTTGCTGAAGCTGCCGCGTTAGGTGCAGAACCCATACCTGCTTCATTCGAGAATAGACCGCGCTTGATACCGTTAATCATTGCCTGTGCAATTGCGTAGCCAAGACCACCTGCTGCTGCTTCTTGCAGACCAAATGCACTCTTAAAGATAAGCATCAATACATCAGGTAATTTCTCTAGGTTAGAGAACATGATGAACAGCGCTAGGGCTAGATAAAGTAGTGCCATGATCGGAACGATCATCTCAGCAACTCTTGCGATACGCTTGATGCCACCGAAAATAACAATTGCAGACAGTAAAACAACGGCAATACCGACATACAGGTTATTCCAACCAAATGCGTTGCTCATTGCATTGGCAATTGAGTTAGCTTGTACGGCGTTGAATACCAAACCAAAAGCGATGATTAGGAAAACTGAGAACAACACGCCCATCCAACGCATGCCCAGGCCTTTTTCCATGTAGTAGGCAGGGCCACCACGGTAGTTGCCATCATCATCTTTGGTTTTGTATAGCTGCGCCAGTGTGCTCTCAGCAAACGATGTTGCCATACCAAGCATTGCAATCAGCCACATCCAGAAGATCGCACCAGGACCACCCGCAGTCAATGCAACTGCAACGCCCGCCATGTTACCTGTACCAACACGTGCAGCAAGACTAGTACAAAGCGCTTGGAAAGAGGAAATACCAGCTTTGTCTGCTTTACGGCTGTTCTTAAGAACAGAGAACATGTGGCCGAAATGGCGGAACTGAATGAACCCTAATCGAACGGTGAAGTAAATACCAACACCAACAAGAAGATAAACCAGAATCGAGCCCCAGAGGAGATCGTTCATCAAATTGATTAAGTCTGTCATGTGTACCTCAAAGTGAGTTGCGCCAGTCTATGCGTCCTAGCCATCCACCAAATTGCCTGCTAAGTGTCAAAGTGTGCTTAGCTTTTTAAGTAATGTTTATGGGCAATCTAGAATCGTAAACGTCGCTTCATGCATCCATTTTACGTACCAGCGTATTTTTTGACGGGCGGATAATGCAACCTAGGAGCGCAAAAATCAATATGCAACAACATGAATAACATTGTTATTTTTCACTATAAAGTCACCAAAAAATAACATAAATAGAAGACTTAACACTCAAACTGCGCAACATTTCAATTACCAAACACCAACATAAATAATTATTCTTCATTAAATGGAATGGTAAACCGTATAAACAAGAACAAGCTAGTATTCACAAGGTGTTACATAAATTTACGCTAGTGACTTACCATCTAATTGAACACTATTTCATCAAACTGATTTTATGCAACTTTAACCTTTGCGCAGTACACCCATTCATCAAATCGAATTAACATAGAAAATCTCTCTATTTAATCGTTTTCTTGAGATCGTTTGTGCATTTTTTATCCACATCGTTGCAATAAAAAGTGTGATTTTGAGAATATTTTTGCACGAAAATGTCATGCTACCGACACAAATGCGAAATATATCATGGTTATTCTCACGGCTATTGTGGTACTTAAAAAACTCCACAAGGACTGGTTACAACAGTTTAGCTTAAGAAAGGTAAAGGTGGCTTATGGAAGGCTTTCAACTAGATGACATTTTTAATCTGGATACTACCTCAACAACCAAATCTCGTGCCAAACCAGTAAAGCGAAAGTGGCGTGAAATAGAAGAGATGAACGACAGACGCAATTTGCTTAAAGAGCTGCGCGAACTTGATGTCTGTACCGATTATAACTTGGAAGACATTAAACTCTAATTCAAACAAAAGGCACCTTACGGGTGCCTTTTGTTTTTTGTTTACAGTGACCGTAAACACCGTGAGTTTATGTACCAAGGTTTAAGTATGAATACCATTATTACTCAATGAGAATCTTCCGTACTTTTTGCCGAAAAATATGCACACGAAATTTTCGGTTGATTCCCAATAAATAAGAAATGTATCTCACAAACCCGAGATACGACTTTCGCTCGCTCAGGTTTCATCATTCAGTCTTAAACATACTCAGTATCACTTTGACGAACACGTTCGGCCAACTGCTTATAACGATCAGCAATCGTGTCACCAAATACAGGGTCATCCTCACTGACGCTCCATAAGCTCTCGACATGCTGCCAATCTTCTGTGGTAAATAACTCTTCAATGAGAGGCAAAATTTTTCGCTCTTCTAGCTCCAAGTGGCGCCTTTGCGATTCAATGAAATCTTCTAGGTGAGCGACGAACATGTCTTGTGGCACAACAGCATCCTGAAGGATCATCTCTATCACGGATGAAAACTCTCTGGTTTTACTCGCTAACTCTAGATGTTCTTTCTCTAAATTTTCCATGGTTTGTTGCTTACCATAGTGTTCAAGAAAGTGGTGATAGAGGATATCTTCTTTCGGGTGGTGTACTTTCTCCGAATGATTAGAGAGGTAATCAACAATCTCGCTTACTAACGCATAGTTGATTACACGTTCTTTTTTTATCTCATTAAGCTTATGGCGCAGTATCGCCAACAGACGAACCATATAACCATGTTCGCGTCGAATTCTTTCGATCATCATAGCGTCTCTCCTTAACACCTACTTTTAGTAAGTGTACATGAGAAATTTACTATCAGCCTCGAGCGTGCTCAAAAAAACAGCGATCATAGCATCCATGATCGCTGTCTCTTCATTTATACAGTTAATGGCAAATGCCAGTTAATTGGTGCTTTTTCTTGTGATGTAAGCAACTGGTTTGCTTGAGAGAAATGCTTACAACCGAAAAAGCCTCGATGTGCAGAAAGTGGCGATGGGTGTGGGGCAGCTAACACATGGTGCTTGTTGCGATCGATAAAGCGCCCTTTCTTCTGCGCGTGTGACCCCCACAGCAAGAACACTACACCTTCTTGATGCTGATTAATGGCTTCAATCACTCGGTCAGTAAACGTTTCCCAACCTGTCTTTGAATGTGAATGCGCTTTACCTTGCTCCACCGTTAATACCGTATTGAGTAACAATACGCCTTGTTCAGCCCAGCTTTGCAAAAAACCATGCTGAGGGATTTGGAAACCTTCAATATCTTGCGCCAGCTCTTTATACATATTAACCAGTGACGGTGGCGTTTTAATGCCAGGAAGTACAGAGAAACACAGGCCATGCGCCTGATTTGGGCCGTGGTATGGGTCTTGTCCTAGAATCACGACCTTAACGTCTTTGAACTCGGTAAAACGAAACGCGTTAAAGACATCTTTTGCGGGAGGAAAAATAGCTTTGCCTGCGGCGCGTTCGGCTTCAACAAAATTCAAGGTGTCTACAAAGTAGCTCTGCTTTTTCTCTTCGCCGATCACATCGTGCCAAGTGGGTGACTGATTCATGGAAAGTTCCTGTCCTAAATTTTGCTTCTATTCTAACGAGCGAAACTCAAACAAACAAAAACTTACCACGAACTTGAGACAAGTAATAAAAGACTAATGCTTCTGTGGCGTTCGAAAATGCCCCTGTCCGGTAATGTGACGATTAGGCATCGGTAAGCGAAGCACACGACGAGTGTAAGTATAAGGAGTAAAAGAGAATGGTCGAGACATGTTGGCATCCTTCTTTGCTAATTCAGAGATTGATGTTCAATGACTAAGAAAGAAAGGTGCCAACTTTGTGGTTACGCCATTAACTGTCAATGGCCGCTAAATGGAATTGACGCAACGTGTTGATCTCTTGCTGCCAAATATCTGGATCAATTGTTTCCAAAATCAGAGGGATACCATCAAAACGAGGGTCTTTCGCGATGTACTCAAAGCAATCCCACCCGATCTCTCCTTTACCTAGAGAATGGTGGCGATCTACTTTGCTGGCAAACTCTACTTTTGAATCATTTAGATGCATTGCTCTTAAATAGTGCATACCTACGATACGGTCGAACTCTGCAAAGGTGCGCTCGCAATCTTCTTTTGTACGTAAGTCATAACCAGCCGTAAAGGTATGGCAGGTATCAATACAAACGCCGACACGATCTTTATCTTCCACTTGCTCGATGATTTCAGCTAGGTGCTCAAACTTCCAGCCTAAGTTAGTGCCTTGACCTGCCGTATTCTCGATAACAGCGATCACATTCGGCACCGCTTTATGCGCAAGATTGATCGACTCGGCGATCGTCGCGAGACACTCCTGTTCAGAGACTTTCTTTAGGTGACTGCCCGGATGGAAGTTAAGCAAAGTCAGCCCCAACTGATTACAACGCTCCATTTCATCAATAAATGCCGCGCGGGATTTATTCAGCTTTTCTTCTTCCGGCGCACCCAAGTTAATCAGATAAGAATCATGGGGAAGAATATGCTCTGCTCCGAAACCCAGCATTTTACAGTTCGCTTTAAACGCACTGATGGTTTTTGCTTCTAAAGGCTTCGCCACCCACTGGCGTTGGTTTTTTGTAAATAGTGCGAAGGCATTCGCGCCAATTTCACGAGCTCTCAACGGAGCTTGATCGACCCCACCAGCAGCAGAGACATGTGCACCAATGAGTTTATTCCCAAGCTTGTTTTTCATGTTTGTCATTTAATCACTTTAGACTTTCAGTATTGCTACCTAAATACAGATAGTTGCGTTAACCAGTTTAAACTTTAATCTCAATTTGTAGTAAATTTACAACAAAACCAGTTATTAAATATTTTTTATATTCTCAAATAAATTGTAATTAGTTTGTTTTCAAAGGTTTTATTGATTTAACTCAATAAAATCACCTTAATAAAAATAATGTTTTTGGTTGTTTTTTGACTTAAATCAATATTAAAATAGTGGATATTAGCTATATAATACTCAGCTCAACGAAAATTCGAAAATAATCACCACGTAAGTGGTCTAGGAGATAGTGATGATCCAAGGTATCCAAATTACAAAAGCGGCAAACGACGACCTACTAAACTCTATCTGGCTATTAGATAGCGAAAAAAATGAAGCTCGCTGTGTTGCTGCAACTGCTGGCTACGAAGCAGACCAAGTTATCGCAATCAGCGACCTAGGTGAATACGAAAGCCGTGAAGTTGCAATCGAAACTGCTCCTCGTATCGAAGGCGGCCAACACCTAAACGTGAACGTGCTTAAACGCGAAACACTAGAAGATGCAGTTGCACACCCAGAGAAATACCCACAACTAACTATTCGTGTTTCTGGTTACGCAGTACGTTTTAACTCGCTAACTCCAGAGCAACAACGTGATGTAATCGCTCGTACTTTTACTGAGACTCTATAATCTCTCAGTAAACTAGCTCGCTAGAATTTAAAAAGCTTGGTCTGCAATGACCAAGCTTTTTTTGTTTCAGAATCCTTCTAAACCCTTTCTATAATGGAAAGCAACTCGCCTCTAAGGTGCATTTCTTTGCGAAGGATCTTTCTGAAACGCTTGCGCTAAAGAGGTTGGATCACGCCTATCTCTTTGCAGTGACGCCCCTTCAGCCCACCAAATCAATTGATGCATAGTGCGATTCATATAGTTATCCCACTGCGTCTGCTCCGACTCATCCTCAGCAACGCCCTGTTCATCAAACACTTCTTGCGCTTTCGGAATGTGGATCATCGCAGAGACAGGTAGACATCCAAGTTCAGATAAGAAGGTACGCATAGAAACGGCAGCTCTAACACCACCCCATTGTCCGGCAGAATAGGTCACGATAGCACTCGGCTTGTAAGAAAACAGCGAACTGCCGAAATGGTTAAGCGTGTTCGCCAGAGCAGGACTCATCGAATGGTTATATTCCGGGCTAACCATCACATACCCATCCGCATGTTTGATTTTGTCTGCCAGCTCACTTAGGTTCTGCGGAACTTTAGAGCGGTGATAAGCAAACTCGGGCTTAAACACATCATCAAAGTCGTAATTCAAAGGGTCGATGATTTCGACCGTATGTTGCGAATGTTGACTCGCGATGAGTTTTTCACACGCTTTACTGACTCGCATTCCTAAACGGGCTGGTCGTGGTGGCGTGCTGTCTCTCACTGAGCCAAGAAAAATCAAAAAATGCATGCTTCTCTTTCCATCTCATTTAGTTAAGTTCGTTTCTCAATCATAAAGAGAGTCAAAACTTACCGACAATAAAAAAGGTGAATGATTACTCATTCACCTCTCGTTATTTCTGTTTTTGATACTTACTATACTTTGAAGCTTACTGCACGCGGCGCAGTACTTGTTTCAATGCGTCAAAGTCTGCGTCGAGCTCTTCCGATAGCAGCTCCATCGCAGCGTGCTTCGCTAGTGGCGCAGGAAGCTCGATATCGGATTCTAGAATATCATCCACGACTTCTTTGAACTTCGCAGGGTGAGCAGTACATAGGAACAGACCGGTTTCACCGTCTTGCAATTGTTCTTCAAGCACTCGGTAAGCAATCGCACCATGCGGTTCGCATAGGTAGCCTAGAGCATGTAAATCTTTCACTGACTGTGCGCTTTGCTCATCAGATACTGCGCCTTTACCTAACGTCTCCAAGCCCCACTCTTTCACGCGGCACAGCTCTTCAATACGAGGCCAGTTGTTTGGTTGGCTCACGTCCATCGCGTTCGATGTTGTTGCGACTGTTGGTTTTGGCTCCCACTTACCTGTTTCTAGGTAGCGAGGAACAGTGTCATTGGCATTAGTTGCCGCGATAAAGCGTTTGATAGGCAAGCCCAGCGCTTTTGCCAGTAGACCAGCAGTTAGGTTACCAAAGTTACCACTTGGTACTGATACCACTAGGTTTTCACGCTCTTGCTTGCTCATTTGCGCAGCTGCTTCAAAGTAGTAACAGATTTGCGCCATCAAACGGCTGATGTTGATTGAGTTTGCAGAGTTCAGACCGATCTCTTCACGCAGTGCTGAATCATCAAAAGCTTGCTTAACCAGTGCCTGACACGCATCGAAGTCGCCATCGATCGCGACAGTGTGAATGTTTTTACCAAGCGTACAGAATAACTTCTCTTGCAGTGGGCTGATTTTTCCTTTCGGGTAAAGAATCACAACATTGATGTCTTCCATACCGTAGAAAGCATGCGCAACGGCTGCGCCAGTATCGCCAGACGTTGCCGTCAGAATGGTGATCTTGCCGCCGTCCGAAACCGCAGCAAGAGATTGCGCCATAAAGCGACCACCAAAGTCTTTAAACGCAAGCGTTGGACCATGGAACAGTTCCAGTGCATAAACACCGTCTTTTACTTGGTTGATAGGCGCAGGGAATTGAAACGCAGCATCAACAAGGGCATTCACTTGCTCCTCTGTAAGTTCATCTCCAATTAACGCCGATAGAATCTTAGTGCTACGAGAGACAAAGTCTTCTGCAAGCAGCGCATCGATATCTTCAAATTTTGGTAATTCCGATGGAAAAAATAGACCTTGGTTACGGCCTAACCCTTGGCGAACGGCTTGGCCAAAGGAAACTTGTTCATCATTTTCTTTTATATTGTAAAGCTTCATAGCTCACTTCCTGTTACTTTCGAACCCTGCTTATCTAGACGACAAACGTGGACGAATCCTTCTTCGTTTTGTACGTAGTTTTGTTCTAACCAGCGAGCAACTCGCTCAGCGACATCTTTCTCTTTGCAAATACTGAACAGTGTCGGACCACTGCCAGAAATACCGGTTGCCAATGCACCCGCAGACGCTGCGTATTGACGTGCATTCGCAAAACCTGGAAGCAGTTTCTCACGATACGGTTCTGCGATCACGTCTTTGATCATTTTTGCAGCAAGTTCTGGCTGACCAGAATGACACGCATGAATAAAGCCCGCAAGGTGGCGACCATGAGCAATGATATCTTGTCGGCGGTATTGAGATGGTAGGATCTCACGCGCTTCCGCCGTTGATACCTTGATACCCGGATACGCCATCACCCAGTACCAATCATCAAAGCAAGGTACTTCTTGACTGATGATACCCAACTCTTCAAGCATCAGTTGCACACCACCAAGGTAACATGGCGCAACGTTGTCGTAGTGAATACCACCAGAGATCTTGCCTTCCATCTCTCCCATCAGCGCTAGTAATTCTGTCTCGTTAAGTGGCTGTCCATGGAATCGGTTCAATGCATCTAATGCAGCAACGATAGAACATGCACTTGAGCCTAAACCAGAGCCAATTGGCATGTTCTTTTCTAGCGTCATCTCAAGTGGTTTTAGCTCAACGCCTTTTTTGTCTAACTCACGAGCAAACACAAGCCAACAGTCGTAGACGATGTTCTCTTTTGGTTCAGTTGGCAATTTCTCAACAAAATCACCCGCCGTTTTAAGGCTGAACGGGTCAGCCCCAGATTTCACCAATACACGGTCACCCAATAGTGTGCCATCCACTGGAGACACGGCAGCCCCCAGCACATCAAAGCCAACGCTTACATTACCAATTGATGCTGGGGCATAAACCACTACATCCATATCACTTGAACTCATTATTGTTATACCCCTAGTTTCCAACCTAAAGTACGCATCACGTCAGAAAATACACCCGCAGCCGTTACTTCGGTGCCTGCACCATAGCCACGTAACACTAGTGGGATTGGCTGATAGTAACGGCTGTAAAATGCCAGTGCGTTTTCACCGTCCTTGATTTTATACATTGGATCGTTTTCATCCACCGCAGCGATGCTTACTGTGCACTTGCCCTCATTAATCTCACCAACGTAGCGCAGTACTTTGCCTTCTTCCGCTGCCTTTGCAGATAATTCTTTAAAGTAGGCGTCTGCTTCAGGTAAACGCGCCATAAATTCATCAACGCTACCAGAATCATCAAAACCTGGTGGCAGTGCTTGATCAACCACAACGTCTTCTAGTTCTAGAGACATGCCTGCTTCACGAGCTAGGATCAGAAGCTTACGCGCGACATCCATACCAGAAAGGTCATCACGAGGATCCGGTTCAGTAAAACCATTTTCTTTTGCGATATTAGTTGCTTCACTTAGGCTCATACCTTCATCTAACTTACCGAAGATGTATGACAGAGAGCCAGAAAGAATACCGCTGAAGCGCTCTAGCTCATCACCCGCTGAGATTAGGTTTTGCAGGTTTTCGATTACCGGTAGACCCGCCCCCACAGTTGTTTCGTACATCAGCTTGCGACGAGAGCTGCGCGCAACATCGCGAAGCTGATGGTAGTAAGCCATGCTTGCTGTATTTGCTTTTTTATTTGGTGTAACGACATGGAAACCAGCAGCTAGGAAATCAGCGTATTGATTCGCAATATCTTCACTTGATGTACAGTCAACCAATACTGGGTTGATGATGTGGTTACGTTGAACCAAAGAAATCAAACGCGCTAGGCTGAACTCTTCTGTCGCTGCCGACATACGATCACGCCAATGATCGAGTGGCAGACCTTCACTATCAAGCAGAAGACCTTTGCTGTTTGCCAAGCCACACACGCGAATAACGATGCCTTTTTCCGCAAGCTTCGCCTGTTGACGCTCGATCTGATCCACCAGCTCACCACCAACGCCACCAATACCAACCACGAATACGTCTAAGAAGTGCTTAGAGTTGAATAGGTTTTCGTGACACGCTTTGATCGCTTCAGAGATTTTATCTTCAGGAATCACGGCTGAGATAGCACGCTCAGATGAGCCCTGTGCGATGGCTACAATGTTTACGTTCACTTCAGCAAGAGATGAGAAGAAGCGAGATGCAACACCGCGCGATGTACGCATGCCGTCACCAACCAACGTTATGATTGAAACATTATCAATAAACTCGACCGGCTCTAATAAGCTATCTTTCAGTTCCAACTCAAACGCATCGGCCAGTACTTGTTGCGCTTTTGCTTTATCTTCTGCCTCAATACAGAAGCTAATGCTGTACTCAGAAGAAGACTGAGTAATAAGAACAATAGACACACCAGCGGAAGACATTGCGCCAAATACGCGGCTTGCCATGCCAACCATACCCTTCATACCTGGGCCGGAGACGTTAACCATAGTTAGGTCGTTTAGCGTCGTGATACCTTTGATCGCCAGATTGTCTTCACCAGTGTCTTGCCCAATCAAAGTTCCTGCACCTTGTGGGTTAAAGCTGTTTTTGATCAGACATGGGATGTGGAACTGTGCGATTGGGGCGATGGTTTTCGGGTGCAGAACGGAAGCACCGAAGTAAGAAAGCTCCATCGCTTCTTGATAGCTAAGAGATTTAAGTAGGCGAGCATCTTCGACTAAGCGAGGGTCACAGTTGTACACACCATCTACGTCTGTCCAGATCTCACAGCAATCTGCGCGCAGACACGCCGCAAGAACCGCCGCCGAATAATCAGAGCCATTGCGACCAAGTGTTACCAATTCACCTTTCTCGTTACCTGCGGTAAAGCCAGGCATGATGTTCACATGACCTTGAGGAAGAGGATTCTGGCGGAAGTTCTGAGTCGAAACTTCAACATCGACCATGGCTTCAAGGTGATCACCTTTTGCGTATAGGTATTCAACTGGGTCGATAAGATGTGCAGGCTGGCCTTTGGCTTCTAACACCGCTTTCATCAATTGAATCGAAACGCGTTCGCCTTTGCTAATAATACGTGCATTAACATTGTTTGGGCACATGCCAAGAAGATTGATGCCATGAACGAATTGGCGTAATTGAGAGAGAGAAGTTTTCACTTGGTTATCGAAAGCTGAACCATCGATATTGGGTAGTACTGCTTGGACTTGAGTGAAGAGCGTTTTAAACGACTCCTCCAACTCTTTGATTTGTAGTTCTGCTTCACCATTGCGCAATGCGCCTTCAATGACCGCAACCAATTTGTTTGTTGTTTTACCAGGAGCGGAAAGAACAACCGCCACTTCTTCTTGTTGAGCGTTATTGGCAATAATGTCTGCCGCTCTCAAAAAGCGATCTGCATCAGCTAGTGATGATCCGCCAAACTTCAATACTCGCATCCCTTCCTCCGGTATATCTTCTTAAATTTGTCTAAATTCTGGATAAAAAAGCATAAAAAAAGGCCTGTATCTTGTTGGATACAGGCCTTTTTTGTGAATTTCTTTCGCTCAGCAGCCTGCCCCAACATGTGTCGTGTCGGTAATAATAATGGTCGTGGTCATTACTACTAGGCTGTTAGATGGCATAAATAAATATTCAACGTTAATTGTGTTTGCTTAACTCTACGTTTACCGAGTTTCTGATACATAGTCAACAAAAAATTGTTTGTTTTTCCATCTTTCAGAGAATTCTGCTAAGCAATGTCATTGATATTTATAGTTAATTACACATTATTGATCATTTAAAAATCTACAGTTAGTTTTTGTAAAGGACTTAACCATCATCACCAGTTCGGTTTTTTATCTAATAACTAGTCTGATCTTTGCCATAAAACGTACGATCAAATAATTCGAGAGGGTTGTGACACATAACAACAACTTAACTGTGACTTATGTTCATAGGATCGAATTATTTAGAAAATAGGTGAGCTAGCTTTCATATTCTATGCTTTAATAGTCAGAAGCTTTGGGCGCATACTAATAAAAAAGTTGACACAAGGAGTGGTGAACATGAAAAGAGGGCTTTTTCTGTTGCTGTTTTTTGTGCCTGGTGTTTGTCTAGCAAACGAGCTTCCGCCGCTTCCAGGCAAAACATCCCCTTCTCCTCATAAACTATTCATTTCCAGCGACAGTTATCAGTCTGACAGTTTTGATGTTTGGAATATCGATACGGGTTACGCTTACGAACTTTTTGATTCGGTAGACGTTTATGTCGGTGCGCGAGTCAATAACTCTCCTACCAAAAATCAAAGTGGTTTTTTGAGTGGGATCAGCTATCACTTTAATGATCGTGTCACGCTGAAAAGTACAGTTCGCTCTTACAAGAACGAAACAGCGGAAGGTATTCGCCAAGACGACAGTAGCCTCGCGGCTGAAGTATCAAGTCGCGTAAAAATTACCGATAAACTGGATCTTCACGCGACTCTTGATTACCAAGATTGGCAACAAGGCTTTGAGGTTGGTTTAGGCTTTCGTTTTTAGAAGTCCAGCTTTTGCTTAGAAATCAACACACCGTTCCAGTCCGCGTAAACGTAGTGCTTAGGTTGAACGATTTGGCTTTGCATCGTTAAGGTTACGTTTACCTCTCCTATCCCGCGTTTCTCTGTTTTAAACGGGTTAGTTCCAAGAGCTTGAACGCCAATGTCCATTTGAGATATTTGTGCTACGTCGCGTATTGCACCATAGACAATGATACCTTCCCACCCATTTTCTATTCCGAGTATCGCTAATTGATCGCCGAGTAATGCTCTCTGACACGATCCATGTCCGTCAACAATCAATACTTTACCCGTTCCATCTTCGCCCAGTACTTCACGCACTTTCGAGTTATCGTGATAGCAGCGCACCGTAACGATTTCACCGTAAAAAGCGCTACGTTGACCAAAGTTCTGCAATGGTAAAGTAAGCAAGCTCACTTGGTCTTCAAATTGGTCACAAATATCGGGTGTAATGTCTCTCATATTTCCTCCGTGAATTTTCTCACCCAAGCGGTGCTTCAGTGAGCAGTATCCTTTTCTATACCTTCTATACGAGCCGAGGTTTAATGGAGCCTAACGTATGAAAAACTTTCGGCTGCGAGCACGCAATAAGATAAAGTTGGTCATTAATGACGTAATAAATCGCGTTTTGTTGAAAGTCACTCGCCAATTCAACGGCTACCTCTGGCGACAACTCGACGGCAAAGCTTTCCTCATACCATGTAAAAGCGCTATCACCTACCGTGACAGGCGCGTAATTAACGTGCTGTAGCTGTTTTTCTAACGCGTGATTGTTTATGCTGTTCTCTTCTTTGGACCTCAAGTTACTGTATGGGTTCCAAGCGGTTATCACAGCATAGTTTGAAACACGCCACTCGGCTTCGAATCTGAAAAAAGATTCTGAATAAGCATTCCATAACGATGCGTCTATGTTCTTATTACTTTTTTCTATCATAAGTCTTAAACGATTAATAACAGTTACATTTCATCAATTGATATAAATCAACAAACTGAATGGAATTAACATTTGAGCATTGTTAGCATGCTGTTAACAATATAAAATCCGCTCAATATCTTAGGGTGTTTACGTTTCAGGCCCCACTGAAAGCAGGAAATGAAAGGTAAACAAGCCCTTTAGAATAAACGTCGCCATTGGATACTGGTGAGTTGGCAAAATTCCATGGAGGGCGGATAACTGAAAGAAGTGTTTTTTTGATCAACTTGATTTATTATCAAAATCACATTACCTGTATGTTATATTTTTGCCTAGAATTTATTCTATTAGCACAATTTTGTCACAAATTTAGGTACCGCCAATGCAAACCCCGCAGATTCTTATCGTTGAAGATGAGCAAGTAACTCGTAACACTCTTAAGAGTATTTTTGAAGCAGAGGGATACGCTGTTTTTGAAGCCAGTGACGGTGAAGAGATGCACCAAGTGTTGTCTGATAACTCAGTCAACTTGGTTATTATGGACATTAATCTTCCAGGCAAGAATGGCCTTCTACTAGCGCGTGAATTACGCGAGCAAGCGAACATTGCTTTAATGTTCCTGACAGGCCGTGACAATGAAGTAGACAAGATCCTAGGTCTTGAGATTGGTGCAGATGACTACATCACTAAACCATTCAACCCACGTGAACTAACTATTCGTGCACGTAACCTACTTAGTCGCTCAATGAGCTCTAACGCGGTGCAAGAAGAGAAGCGCTCGGTAGAAAAGTATGAATTCAACGGTTGGGTACTAGACATCAACAGCCGCTCTCTAGTAAGCCCTGCTGGTGATAGCTACAAGCTACCTCGCTCTGAGTTCCGCGCATTACTGCACTTCTGTGAGAACCCGGGTAAGATTCAAACTCGTGCAGATCTTCTTAAGAAGATGACTGGTCGTGAACTTAAGCCACACGACCGTACTGTAGACGTAACGATTCGTCGTATCCGTAAGCACTTTGAGTCTGTTTCAGGTACGCCAGAAATCATCGCCACTATCCACGGCGAAGGTTACCGCTTCTGTGGCGATCTAGAAGACTAGATTTAACCGCTAATATGCAAAGGGCTTGCTCATTGAGCAAGCCCTTTTTGTTTTAGGTCTAACGACTAATGCAACATCATTGCGGTTAATAAACCTTGTTAATCTTCACGTACTTTTCGACTAACCAACGCTGTTTACCCGCATCGTCTAGAAGCACTGCGATATCAACCGATTTTTCTGTGTTCACATCAATGTGAGACGAGAACGCCACCTCCCATCGGCTTTCACTGTGCGTTCGAGTATCTAAAGACGCACTGTCCACCAACCACTCTTTTTGCCCCTGTTTAATAATAAGAGCTTCTGCCGTTAGATTTGCAGGAAGTAACTGATCTCCTTCGAGGTAAAGTGCACCTTGAATACTTTGCTCTTCCACGTCCCCAATATTCGGCATGAGGTTCACCCATAAATTACTTTTGAGCTCAACATTAACCTCATTAATCGTAATCTGACTGTTTTGTTGCCAATTCACATTTGGAACGGAACTACAGCCTGCCATCAATGCCATGACTAACGCCAATGGTGCGATTCTTTTCATGTTATTTCCTTTGTTCCAACCAACTTTTGAGGACTTGAATATCGTTTTGGTATTCATTTTTGATCTCTTCAACCCAGTCTGAAATGTTTTCCCACCATGCAGGCATATCGGGCGATTGCGCTTTTTGCGCCACACTTTGGATACGTTTCAGGCCAATTGAACCTGCAGCACCTTTGATTTTATGCGCTTCAGAAACAATCCCATCTTGATCTTTCGCTGTCATGTTCGAATCTAAGACATCGATATAGTCTGGCATCATATCTTCAAACATTTTTATGCTGTCGTAGACAGGTTTTGCACCAACAATGTCGACGTAAGACTCTAACATATCCATATCGAGCAAATGTGTCTCAATCACAGGAGAAGGCACTGGCTCTTCCACTGTTTCGGGACCGCTCACCACTTCCTTAGGTTGTTCTAACTGGTGAGCGAAGAATTTATCAATCACTGACTGAATAGCATTCACTGCCAGCGGCTTACTGATCGCATCATCCATGCCGTTATCTAAGTATTCACGACGATCTTTCATTACATTAGCAGTTAAGGCGACCAATGGAGGAAGATTGTTATAATGCTTGCGGTAATAATTGGCGACATCAAAGCCCGTCATATCAGGCAGTTGGATATCCAACAACGCTAAGTCGTATTTTTCTGGCACAAAGTTCACTAACGCTTCTTGGCCCGTCATTGCCACGGTGACAGAGTGCCCTAGGCTCTCAAGTAACGATTTAGCCACAGTTACGTTAAGCTCGATGTCTTCGACCATAAATATGTTGAGGCGCACATTGTCGCGTTTCGCATCAATGACTGGCTCAGCTAGTTCAACAATCGGAACGTGGATCGATACAGTAAAAGTGCTACCAAAGCCTTCCTCACTGGTAACCGTAATGTCACCATCCATCATATTGATCAGTTGCTTAGATACCGCCAAACCAATACCTGTACCGACCGCATGCAGGTTGTCCTTGCCTGATTTCACTTGGTAGTACATCGCAAAGATCTTATCTAGCTCTTCGTCTGGGATACCAATACCAGTGTCTTCCACTTCCATAATAATGGTCGCAAAATCGTCTTCGACATCCGCGCTCACTGTCATCACAACGCCACCTTCTTTGGTGAACTTCATTGCGTTGCTGACCAAGTTCCAAATCACCTGACGTAGACGGGTTGCATCCACTTCAATTGCTTTTGGCAAGTCGCTTAAACGTTCTAAGTCAAAGCGTAACCCTTTTTGTTCCGCCATCAGAGCAGAGATACTCTCAATCTCTGCGACGAAGTCTTCGAAGTTAAGTGGCGCAGGTAATAGTTCTAACTTACGGCGATCAAATTTATCCATATCGATAATATCGTTGAAGATGTTACCTAGAGTAATCGCACTCACATTGATGGTCTGCATGTGTTTACGCTGCTCTTCTGTCAACGGACTATCTAGAAGCATACGACTTAAGCCTACAATGCCATTCAGCGGCGTTCGCAGCTCATGACTGATGGTTGAGATGAAGGTAGTTTTGTCGCGGCTTGCTTTCTCTAACGACTCTTCATGGCGCTTACGTTCAGTGATATCACGACCGAACCCAACGAGACCAAGGTGGCGGCCATCTTTGCTGTAAAATGGCACTTTACGCAGCTCAAAGTAATGCTTGCGACCATCTGGGTATTCGAGCCATTGCTCGTAAGTAATTGCTTGATTATCGGCAAAAACCTTTTGGTCAGTATCAACGATATGCTCGGCGATTTCTTTGCTATACACATCCCAAGGGCTTAATCCGACTAACTGGTGCTCTTTCTTGCCCGTTAGCTCTTCCATCGCGCGGTTACAGCCAGAGAAAACACCATCCGCATTGCGGTAGTAAATTAAGTCTGGTGAGGCATCAATAAATGAACGCAGTAATGCGGTACGTTCTGCCAACTCTAATTGAGTACGTTCGCGTTGGAACACCTCATTTTCGAGGTCTTGCATCGCCTCTTCACGTGCTTCTTCCGCTTTAATACGCTCTTCAATTTCTTGGTTAAGCTTTTCAATGTTTTGTTGAAGTTGGTAATTCAGCTCTTGATCTCGCGAACGCATGTCCTTCAGTTTGGACACCAGCTTAGTTAAACGCTGGCGAGACTCTTCTAGTTGATCGACAACCACAGAGAGGAAGTAAACCGCCCAAGGGGTGATCAATAGACCAAAAAACACCGAACGGACAATGTCGATATCATCTACTCGCCCTTTGAGAGCTAAAGTAATCCCTACCTGCACCACAACAGCTAATGCCACCAGCGCAAGGGCTAGCAAAATAGAGAAGCGAACAATCCCCAGTTTGACTAGCAAGTCGACATAATACTGGGCGAGGTTTTTCATGGGTTTCATTAACTACTCCATGGTGGTGGCTAGATAGCGCCATTCGATGATGAAAAACAGGTAAATGCACTCGACCTAACGCAATTTAGGTCTGTTTGATTAGTGAAAAACACACGGTGCGATCTGCGCTTGTGACACGAGATAGAAAGATAAACCAACGAGCGCACAGGCTTCTGTAAGTTTAACGTGTTTAATACGGTGATTTAAACAATCAGCTATCAACTTAGAGCAAGCGGTCACAAAGCGTTAGCAAGAACTGGGGTGAATACAGGTGCGATTACGTCCATCAGCTTTAGCTTGGTATAACGCACTGTCAGCCATAGCGATGCCCATTTCGGGTTCATCACCATGCTGAGGAATGTAAGAGACCAGACCGATACTGACGGTAAGGCGTTCAGATGCTTCTGAACTGTCGTGTTCCATATCAAGCTGTAGAATTTTCTCATGAATACGCTGTGCTACGTTGCGCGCACCTTCCGTGGTGGTATTCGGCAAGATAAAACCAAACTCCTCGCCACCATAACGCGCAACACAATCCGAAGAACGATTGATGACTTGTGTAAACACGGTAGCGACACTGACTAACGCTTCATCACCTTGTTGGTGACCGTAACAGTCGTTGTAATCTTTGAAAAAGTCGATGTCACATAACATGATGGTGAGCGGCAGCTTTTCTCGAGCGTGGTGGTACCACAATACCTGCAGTTGTTCGTCGAAACGGCGTCGGTTCGATACTTGAGTTAAGCTATCCATAAAGCTCAATTTTTCTAACTCTAGGTTGGCTTTTTCCAACTTTTGTTCTGCAAGATAACGCTCAGAAATATCACGCGCCATGATCAGCACACCATTCGTTCCTGATGCTTTATCTTTAAAAGGCGATTTCACCACATCAAACCACGTACTTTTACCATCACTACTCACGACTTTATCTATGTATCGAACTGGCTCTAACTGGCGTAATGCTTCTAAGTCACTGTCTGCTAAGCGCGCGTACATCTCTTTAGGAATCACGTCTTGGAGGCGCTTACCTATCAAATCAGAAATTTTTGAAATGCCTAACGCCTTAACAAAAGGCTGATTACACGCTTGATAGACCATGTTCTCATTGAAAATACCAATAGAGTCCGGACTGGCATCCAGAATCGTTTGTAAGATAGTATCTCTTTGCGCTAGCGCCACCTCTGTATCTTTGCGACGCTCCATTTCATCTCGCAGATTCTGTTGCATCTTGTGCCATTCAGTCACGTCATGACTAATAGACAGCGTACCGATAAGCTCACCACTCGGCGAAACAAGAGAGTTTTGATTGACTTCCAGTAAGCAACTTCGACCTTGTGGATCCGTTGTCCATTTACGTTCGCTTTTTCTGGTCATCTCACCCAAGGCCTTGGATGCGCAAGCTTCTTCCCTTCGCCCTTGCCAGAATTGATCAAATGCTCGATTGGTCGTTAATAGATTGCCTTGGCGGTCTTGGGTACAAATCAGCTCTGAAAGTGAGTCTAATGCCGAACGTGCGATGATTAATTGGGCAAGTTCTTGTTGCTGCTCTTGGTGAGTGGCTTGATATGGCTGAGCATAAAGAATCCAAACTCGATGATTGCGCAATAAACTCTTTCTGCCTGACAGCTCCACTTTAATAGATTCACTATCAGATAGTCGCCAGTCAAAAGCCTGCTGACGAAAATGACGACTAGAGAAGCGATCGAGAAACTGCTCAAGCTCATGAATATCGAATAAAGCAGGATACAAATATCCCGTTCCCAAAGAGCGAATGCCTAATAACTGCATCGCAGCCCGGTTAGATAGCAAGAGCTGAGCATGGCTAGTGTCCACCACTATGACTGGATAGGGAGAATCCGTTACTAGTTGCTTAAGTGACGTCTGAAAGTGCAAATAGATCAGTGCTAACGCGCACACGCCTGCGATTAACAACAAGACGACATAGCCATAACCGCCTTGACCACCCCAAAGCCAATTGAGTAACTGATCCATCGTTTAAACCTTCAAAGAACACTGGTTAAAATATATCAGTTATTTATTGAGCGATCTGCTATTAATTCCGGTTTAGTATAGATAAAGGTATTCCCCGTAAGACTCCCTTGAGCACCATGAGCACTGAGATCTCGACCAATTTCCGTCATCGCTAGCCAACGGTTTTCACACCACAGAGGCGATAATAACGTGGGCCTCCTGGCTGCTGATGAAACGCGATGATAAATCACATCTGGTGGTGTCATACGAATCATTTCACTGGCGATCGCAACATATTCTTCTAATTCAGGGGCTTCTAGCTTTCCAGCACGCCAAGCTTTCGCCATGGTGCTACCTTCGACAATATGCAAGCCATGTAACTTGATGCCATCCGTTCCCACGGCCAACACTTTTTGCAGCGTTTCAATATTTTCGGCGCGGGTTTCTTTGGGTAAACCCACAATTAAGTGAGTACAAACCTTGATTCCGAGTGTTCGCGCACGCTTAGTGATTTCGGCATAACACTCAAAGTCATGACCACGATTGATACGTTTTAGGGTGTCATTGTTGGCGGTTTGAAGACCTAGTTCTAGCCAAATTTCATAACCTTGCTGTACATAGCCCGACAGTAAATCCAATACCGCATCAGGGACGCAATCAGGACGCGTCCCCACACAAAGACCAACCATGTCTGCAGCCTTTAGTGCTTCCTCATACATGTTTTTGAGAACTTGTACTTCGGCATAGGTACTGGTGTAGGCCTGAAAATAAGCGAGATACTTCTTCGCTCTGTGAATTTCACCTGCGCGATCTTTTAACTGTTCGTGAATGCTTTTTATCTGGACTTCTTCATCTGCAAACGAAGCAACATTGCAAAATGTACATCCTCCCCGACCAATCGTGCCATCGCGGTTAGGGCAACTAAATCCACCGTGCAATGTTAACTTATGAACCTTTTCACCGTATCGACGCTGAAGATCTTGGCCGATTGTATTGACCAACTCATGTAACTGCATAAATTCTCACCAACAATAAATCGTAATCAATCTCACTACGATCTGTGTAAATAAATTACATCCCTGCAAGAAAAAACACACAATATTAATCAATTCAAACACCCATCATGCGGGTCAAAATCAATAAACTTGCATAATTAAAGACAAAAATCGTTCATGTTGCGTAAATGTTAAACTAAAAATGCATAATTAAACGAAAAAATTGGGTCACAACGCCGAGTTTTTCATTGCATTCTGAAGTGACAAAATTGTAGGATACTTACACAACCCCGTTATTTTTGTGACTTTTATTACAAAGCACACTGCGGGATTTGTCGGTGTTATCCCACTCCTACCTATATAAATCACTAGATAGTGATAATAAATAAAGGGATACCACCAAGGATTGTTTTTCTCGCAAAACTTTTCCTGCGAGATACGGAAAGGAATCAAGACCGGTCAACCTAGATCGGTGGCGATAATAAATATAAAGGACAAGACGTAATCAATAGTCTAGGTAGTATTTGCTGCCCGGTACTTTTGCGTCGACATTGAACTGGAAGGATGTATCTATGGTAGATAGAGAGCAAAATCCACAGGGTCTGTACACTCCGGAACTGGAGCATGACGCTTGTGGTATCGGTTTTGTTGCTCACCTTAAAAACCGTAAATCTCATGAAGTAGTGACTCAAGCATTGGATATGCTGGCTCGCATGGAACACCGTGGTGGTCAAGGTTGTGACCCATGCAGCGGTGATGGTGCGGGTATCTTGCTACAAAAACCTCATGAATTCCTATTAGAAGAAGCCGTTAAGCTAGGCATTAAACTGCCTTCGTTTGAAAAGTATGGTGTTGGTGTCGTTCTTTTCCCGAAAGACGAATACAAACGCGAGCAATGCCGTGACATTCTAGAACGTAACGCACAACGTCTAGATCTTGAAGTTATCGGCTACCGCGTATTGCCAACCGATAACTCAATGATCGGTGCAGACCCACTAAGCACAGAGCCTCAGTTTGAGCATGTGTTTATCTCTGGTGGCCCGGGCATCACACCTGAAGAGCTAGAGCGCAAACTGTACGTACTTCGTAACTATACTGTACGTGTTTGCCTAGAAAGCGTTTCGAACATTGGTGACGACTTCTACATTAACTCCATGTCTTACAAGACATTGGTGTACAAAGGTCAGTTAACTACCGAGCAAGTACCTCAGTACTTCCTTGATCTACAAAACCCGACCATGGTGACTGCACTGGCACTGGTACACTCTCGTTTCTCTACCAATACCTTCCCGAAATGGCGTCTTGCACAGCCTTTCCGTTACATTGCCCACAACGGTGAAATCAATACAGTTCGCGGTAACTTGAACTGGATGAAAGCCCGTGAAGCAATCCTAGAATCAGACCTGTTTACTCAGGCTGAAATCGACATGCTTCTTCCCATCTGTCAGGAAGGCAGCTCGGATTCATCTAACTTCGATATGGCACTTGAGCTCCTAGTTCTTTCTGGTCGCAGCCTGCCACACGCATTGATGATGATGATCCCGGAAGCATGGCAAGAAAACAAAAACATGGATCCTAAACGTCGCGCGTTCTATCAGTACCACGCGAACATCATGGAACCATGGGATGGTCCTGCTTCAGTATGTTTTACTGATGGTGTTCAAGTTGGTGCGACACTAGACCGTAACGGTTTGCGCCCTTCTCGCTACACAGTGACCAAAGACAACTTCCTAGTGATGGCATCTGAATCTGGTGTTGTGGATATAGAACCAGAAAACGTTGAGTTCCGTGGTCGCCTACAACCGGGTCGTATCTTCGTTGCAGACCTAGAACAAGGTCGAATCATCTCTGATGAAGAAGTGAAAGACACCATCGCAACAGCGCAGCCTTACGAGAAGTGGGTAGAAGAAAACCTACTGAGCTTGAAGAAGCTGCCAGATGCGAGCAACCAGTTCAGCCAACCTAAGCCAGAACACCTTCTACACCGCCAACAAGCGTTTGGCGTAAGCACTGAAGAAGTGAACGAAATCATCGTTCCAATGGCGAATGACGCGAAAGAACCATTATCAGCTATGGGTGCCGACTGGCCTCTTGCGGTTCTATCTCATCAGTCTCAACATCTTTCTAACTACTTCAAGCAGCTGTTCGCACAGGTAACCAACCCACCGATCGACCCGATCCGTGAGCGCATGGTTATGTCGCTGAACACTTACTTGGGTAAAGACCAAAACCTTCTGACTGAAACACCACTTCACTGTCAGAAAGTCGAATTAGAATCGCCGGTTCTAGCCAACTCTGAGCTTGAAAAACTGCGTGCGATCGATAACGAGCACCTACAAGCGAAAACGTTGGATATCGTATTCCAAGCTAGTGAAGATCAAGGCAAGCTTGAGCGCGCACTAAAACGTATCTGCCAATACGCAGAAGACGCGGTTATCGATGGTTACTCAATCATCCTACTCACTGACCGCGCAGTGAATTCAAACCACGCGGCGATCCCAGCAATGCTGGCAGTTGGCGCAGTGCACCACCACTTGATCCGTAAAGGTCTACGTGCGAAGTGCGACATCGTGGTTGAAACTGGTGACGCGCGTGAAACGCACCACTTTGCAACGCTACTTGGTTACGGTGCGAATGCGGTTAACCCTTACCTAGTGATTGAAACCATCATTGAACTTCAACGTACGAAGAAGTTGGATCCAGAAGCGAACCCTCGTGATCTGTTCAACAACTACCGTAAAGCGATCAATGGCGGTCTTCTGAAGATCTTCTCGAAGATGGGTATCTCAACGCTACAGTCGTACCATGGTGCGCAAATCTTCGAAGCATTGGGTATCCACAAATCCGTGGTCGACAAATACTTCACAGGGACGGTTTCTCGTATCCAAGGTCTAACCCTTGATGATATCGCCAAAGAAGTACTTATCCGTCACCGCATCGGTTACCCACAACGCGAAATCCCAATTCAAATGCTGGATGTTGGTGGTGTTTACCAATGGAAACAGCGTGGTGAGAAGCACCTATTCAACCCAGAAACCATTTCTCTACTGCAAGAGTCTACGCGCAACAAGAACTACGATCAGTTCAAGCAGTACGCGACAGCCGTAGATAAACAAGGTGACAACGCAGTAACTCTGCGTAGCCAGCTAGAATTCATTAAGAACCCAGCAGGTTCTATCTCTATCGACGAAGTCGAACCAATTGAAGGCATCGTGAAACGCTTCGCGACCGGTGCAATGTCATTCGGTTCTATTTCTTACGAAGCACACTCCACACTAGCTGTTGCGATGAACCGTCTTGGCGCGAAATCGAACTCTGGTGAAGGTGGTGAAGATCCAATGCGTTTCGAGCGCAAAGAGAACGGCGATTGGGAACGCTCTGCAATCAAACAGGTGGCTTCTGGTCGTTTCGGCGTAACCTCTTACTACCTAACTAACGCTGAAGAACTGCAAATCAAAATGGCTCAAGGTGCGAAGCCAGGTGAAGGTGGTCAGCTACCAGGCGATAAAGTAGATGACTGGATCGGTGCAACGCGTCACTCGACTCCAGGCGTAGGCCTTATCTCGCCACCGCCACACCACGATATCTACTCAATCGAAGATTTGGCTCAGCTTATCTACGACTTGAAGAACGCGAACCGCGCGGGTCGCGTAAACGTGAAGCTGGTATCAGAAGCAGGCGTAGGTACGATCGCTTCTGGTGTAGCGAAAGCGAAAGCGGACGTTGTACTAATCGCAGGTTTCGACGGTGGTACTGGTGCATCACCAATGTCTTCAATCCGTCATACCGGTCTTCCTTGGGAACTTGGTTTGGCAGAAACGCACCAAACGCTACTGAAGAACGGTCTACGTAACCGTATCGTGGTTCAAGCAGATGGTCAGATGAAGACACCTCGTGACCTTGCAGTGGCAACACTACTTGGTGCAGAAGAATGGGGCGTGGCAACCGCAGCATTAGTGGTTGAAGGTTGTATCATGATGCGTAAGTGTCATAAGAACACTTGTCCTGTTGGTATCGCAACTCAAAACAAGACGCTTCGCGAGCGCTTTGATGGTCGCGTTGAAGACGTCGTAACCTTCTTCCAATACATGGCACAAGGTCTACGTGAAATCATGGCTGAACTTGGCTTCCGCACTATCGATGAAATGGTCGGTCAAGGTCAGAAGCTGAAGATTCGCCAAGACGTTTCTCACTGGAAATACAAGAACCTAGATCTGTCTCCTGTTCTCCACGTTGAGCAACCACGTGAAGCTGATGGTGTATTCAACCAAGCTCAGCAGAACCACAACCTAGAAGAAGTGCTAGACCGCAAGCTGATTCAAGCAGCGATTCCTGCACTCGAGAAAGGCGAAGCGGTGAATGCCGAGTTCCCTATCGTCAATACGGACCGCTCTGCAGGTACCATGCTGTCGAACGAAATCTCGAAAGTGTACAAAGATGCGGGTCTACCTCAGCCAATGAATGTGAAGTTCAAAGGTTCTGCGGGTCAGTCATTCGGTGCATTCCTCGCTAAGGGCGTGAAGTTCGAAGTAGAAGGCGACGCGAACGACTACTGGGGTAAAGGCTTATCTGGCGGTACGTTAGTACTTTACCCAGATGCGAAATCAAGCATTGTCGCGGAAGACAACATCGTGGTTGGTAACGTGTGTTTCTACGGTGCAACTTCGGGTGAGTCTTTCATTCGCGGTATGGCTGGTGAACGTTTCTGTGTTCGTAACTCAGGCGCGAAAGTAGTAGTAGAAGGCGTCGGTGACCACGGTTGTGAATACATGACTGGCGGTGCAGCAATTATCCTTGGTTCAACAGGTCGTAACTTTGCCGCAGGTATGAGTGGCGGCGTGGCTTACGTATGGGATAAATCAGGTGACTTTGAGTCAAAACTGAACCCAGAGCTAGTAGACCTAGATCCAATCGAGCAAGAAGACAGAGATCTATTACTCGACATGCTAACTAAGCATGTTCAATTCACAGGAAGTGAAGTCGCTCAGTCTTTCCTAGACAACTTTGAAGCAAGCCTAGCCTCTATGGTTAAGGTAATGCCGCGTGACTACAAAGCGGTTCTTCAAAAGCGTAAAGCTGAAGCACAGTCTCAAGGAAACGAAACTCAAGTGGAGGCCGTATAATGGGTAAGCCTACTGGATTTTTAGAGCATGGTCGTGAACTACCACAGAAGATCGACCCAGCTGAACGCATCAAGAACAACAAAGAGTTCGTCCTGAACGAGGAGTTTGGTGACAAAATCAATACTCAAGCTTCTCGTTGTATGGATTGTGGTGTGCCGTTTTGTCATAACGGCTGCCCTATCGGTAACATCATCCCAGAGTTTAACGACGCGGTTTATCGTGATAGCTGGGAAGAAGCATGGAACATTCTAAGCTCAACCAATAACTTCCCAGAGTTCACTGGTCGTGTTTGCCCTGCTCCGTGTGAAAGTGCTTGTGTACTTGGTATCAACCAAGATCCAATCACTATCTGTAATATCGAGAAAACCATCGTGGAAACGGCGTATCGTGAAGGGTACGCCAAACCAAAAACACCACGCTCTCGAACTGGCAAAACCGTTGCGATCATCGGTTCGGGCCCTGCTGGCCTTGCGGCAGCAGAGCAGCTAAACAGCGCTGGCCATACTGTGACGGTATTCGAGCGAGACGAGAAAGTAGGCGGTCTGCTACGTTTTGGTATCCCAGATTTCAAACTGGGTATGGATGTGATTGATCGTAAGATCAACCTAATGGCAGAAGCGGGTATTGAATTCAAAGTTAACCAACATGTTGGTGTTGATGTGAATGCTCAGCAGCTGCGTCAAGAGTTCGATGTGGTTCTACTAACCGGTGGCTCAACGGTTCCACGTGATTTGCCCGTTCCGGGTCGTGAACTAAAAGGCGTTCACTTCGCGATGGAATTCCTAGGTCAAAACAACCGTCGCGCCAATAACATGGACCTGAAAACGGAAGAAATTCACGCTGCGGGTAAACATGTTGTGGTTATCGGTGGTGGTGATACGGGTTCAGACTGTGTGGGAACATCAAACCGTCACGGCGCAGCAAGTGTAACTCAAGTGGAAATCATGCCGATTCCACCAGAAAAGCGTCCTGCCAATATGCCTTGGCCTCAATATCCAATGATCCTGCGTACTTCGACATCTCATGAGGAAGGTGTCGATCGTCACTGGAACATCCTCACCAAAGAGTTCATCGGCAATGACAAAGGTGAAGTTACTGGTCTTCGTTTGGCTGATATCGTTTGGCAAGATGCGAAACCAGGCGAGCGTCCAGGCTTCAAAGAAGTTGAAGGCAGCGAGCGAGTGATTCCGTGTGATATGGCATTTCTAGCGATGGGCTTCCTACACCCTGAACCAACAGGCGTACTTGCTCAACTGGATATCGCACTAGACGATCGCGGTAACGTAGCAACTCAAGATTTTGCTACTAACCAAGAAGGCGTATTTGCTGCTGGTGATATGCGAACAGGCCAATCTTTGGTGGTTCGTTGTATCAATGAAGGCCGCGAATGTGCCCGTGCTATCGATGATTACCTAATGGGTGGCACAAACCTAGAAGCAAAAGCAGATTCACTGATGCTTTCTGCTTAACGAAGCAGTCATGCTTCTCTCTTTCAATTGCCTAATAGCCATCAGCAATATCGATGGCTATCGGTGAAGAAAGAAAACAATTCCTTCCAATCTTTCTATTTTGACCAGCATTTTATGCTGGTCTTTTTTATCTCCCACAGAATCAAATGTTACTTTTTTGTAACAATCAATTTTCTATCTATTTGAAATTATTAAACTATTTTAGCTTATTAAATGGTAAATCGTATATTCACGTGATGATCCACTAATAACTTGACCTTTTTTACAATAAGCTATAGCTTGTGAAGTTGATGAAAATAAAACACTCAAAAAATGTTAAATATTTCACAACTTTTACTGAATAATTATACATAAAGCTATAAAGATGACGCATAGTTAGTCATCGATATCAACGTAAGCAGTGTTGATATATCTGTCGGGATGACGGATAAGCAAAGGGAGAATTGCAATGGCTCTTTATGATCCAAGTCTTGAGAAAGACAACTGTGGATTTGGCTTGATCGCGCATATGGAAGGCGAACAAAGCCACAAGCTGGTACGTACAGCAATTTCTGCACTTGACCGCATGACTCACCGTGGTGGTATCGCCGCCGATGGTAAAACTGGTGATGGTTGTGGTCTTCTATTACAAAAGCCCGATTCCTATTTACGTCTTATTGCCGAAGAAAATGGTTTCAACCTTGGCAAGCAATACGCCGTAGGGATGATTTTCTTCAACCAAGATCCAGTCAAAGCTCAACTCGCTAAAGACATCGTCAACAAAGAACTGGCGCAAGAGACGCTAACTGTGGCTGGTTGGCGTGAAGTACCAACTAATTCAGAAGTACTCGGTCCAATTGCGGCCAACTCGCTTCCAAATATTCAGCAAGTCTTTGTCTCTGCACCGGCAGGTTGGCGCGAACGCGACATTGAACGTCGTCTCTACATCGCACGCCGTCGCATCGAGAAACAAATCACCGAAGATCCGGATTTCTACATCTGTAGCTTATCGACTCAAGTTTTGGTGTACAAAGGCCTATGCATGCCTGCGGACTTACCGCGCTTTTATCTTGATCTTGCCGATCTACGTATGGAATCTGCTATCTGTCTGTTCCACCAGCGTTTTTCTACCAACACTCAACCGCGTTGGCCATTAGCTCAACCGTTCCGCTACCTTGCTCATAATGGTGAGATCAATACCATTGAAGGTAACCGACAATGGGCACGCGCTCGTGCTTATAAGTTCTCGTCACCACTGCTGCCTGACCTACAAACTGCAGCACCGTTTGTGAACGAGACAGGCTCAGACTCATCTAGCTTAGATAATATGCTAGATCTCTTCTTAGCTGGCGGCATGGATATCTTCCGTGCCATGCGTATGCTCGTACCGCCAGCATGGCAAAACCACCCGGATATGGATCCGGATTTGCGTGCGTTTTACGATTTCAACTCCAAACACATGGAACCATGGGATGGCCCAGCAGGTATCGTACTGTCCGATGGTCGTTATGCTGCTTGTAACCTAGACCGAAACGGTCTACGTCCTGCGCGTTATGTAATTACCAAAGACAAGCTGATCACTCTGGCATCTGAGGTAGGGATTTGGAATTACGCCCCAGATGAAGTTGCCAAAAAAGGTCGTGTAGGTCCGGGGGAATTGCTCGTCATCGACACTCGTAAAGGTAAGCTTTGGCAGTCTAGCGAGATCGATAATGACCTGAAATCTCGTCACCCTTATCGCGAATGGATGGAGAACAACGTTCGCAAACTAACACCGTTCTCTCAGCTGCCTGAAGATCAAGTAGGTGAGCGCAGCTTTGATGAAGACTTGCTTAAGACTTATCAAAAGCAGTTTGCCATGAGCAATGAAGAAGTCGATCAAGTATTGCGTGTCCTCGGTGATATGGGGCAAGAAGCCGTCGGTTCGATGGGTGATGACACCCCGATGGCGGTTCTTTCTTCGAAAGAGCGCTTGGTGACTGATTACTTCCGTCAGAAGTTCGCGCAGGTCACCAACCCACCAATCGATCCGCTGCGTGAGAAACACGTCATGTCGCTAGCGACCAGCATCGGCCAGGAGATGAACGTCTTCTGTGAAACCGATGGCCACGCGCATCGTGTAACCTTTGATTCTCCAGTACTGCTCTATTCAGACATGCAGCAACTACTAGGGCTGAGTGACGATCATTACCGTAATACCATTCTCGATATCAACTACGACCCACAACAAAAAGATCTTAAACAAGCCATTAATGATCTGTGTGAGCAAGCAGAGCAAGTCGTTCGTGAAGGCACGGTTTTAGTGGTTCTTTCGGACAGAGCCTTGGTCAAAGGTAAGTTACCAATTCCGGCAGCAATGGCAGTCGGCGCCGTTCAAACTCGTCTGATTGACGCGAACTTACGTTGCGATGCCAACATTGTTGTTGAGACCGCAACAGCCCGTGATCCACACCAATTTGCCGTCTTACTTGGTTTTGGTGCCACTGCGGTTTACCCATACCTTGCTTATGAAGCGTTAGGTAAACTGATTGATGATAAAGCACTAGAGAAAGACTACCGTGATGTGATGCAAAACTACCAATACGGCATCAACAAAGGCCTGTACAAGATCATGTCGAAAATGGGGATCTCAACCATCGCCTCTTACCGCTGCTCACAACTGTTTGAAGCAGTTGGCTTGAGCCAAGATGTGGTCGATCTGTGTTTTAAAGGCGTCACAACTCGAATTGAAGGCGCGAATTTTGACGACTTCCAACAAGATCTTACAAACTTATCTCGTAAAGCATGGGCGAAACGCAAATCGATTGATCATGGCGGCTTGTTAAAGTACGTCCATGGAGGTGAGTATCATGCTTACAACCCGGATGTTGTCGGCACGCTGCAACAGGCCGTTAAATCTGGCGAAAGTAAGGACTATCAGAGCTTTGCTAAGCAGGTAAACCAACGCCCTGTTGCCATGCTGCGTGACTTAATGTCGCTGAAAAAATCAGACTCACCGCTGCCACTTGAGCAAATAGAACCACGCACTGAACTGTTCAAACGCTTTGACTCAGCGGCAATGTCCATTGGCGCACTTAGCCCAGAAGCGCATGAAGCACTTGCAACGGCGATGAACCGTCTTGGTGGTTACTCTAACTCGGGTGAAGGCGGTGAAGATCCTCGCCGTTTCGGTACTGAGCGTAACTCACGTATCAAACAGATTGCTTCTGGCCGATTTGGTGTAACGCCGCATTACCTAACTAATGCGGATGTACTGCAAATCAAGGTGGCACAAGGTGCGAAACCGGGTGAAGGTGGACAGCTACCAGGACACAAAGTCACCGCTGAAATCGCAAAACTGCGTTATTCGGTACAAGGCGTGACTCTGATCTCCCCTCCTCCGCACCACGATATCTATTCGATTGAAGATTTGGCCCAGCTGATCTTCGACCTTAAACAAGTCAACCCGAATGCGCTGGTTTCAGTAAAACTCGTCTCCGAGCCAGGTGTCGGCACCATCGCAACGGGTGTAGCCAAGGCTTACGCTGATCTTATTACCATTTCGGGTTACGACGGTGGTACCGCAGCAAGCCCATTAACTTCGGTAAAATACGCTGGTAGTCCTTGGGAGTTGGGGTTGGCAGAGACACAACAAGCTCTGGTTGCTAATGGTCTGCGTCATAAGATCCGCCTACAGGTAGACGGTGGTCTAAAGACTGGTTTAGACGTAGTTAAAGCCGCAATTTTAGGTGCAGAAAGCTTCGGTTTTGGTACTGCGCCAATGGTCGCTATGGGTTGTAAGTTCCTACGAATTTGTCACCTCAACAACTGTGCAACTGGGGTTGCGACTCAAGACGAGACACTGCGTAAAGAATACTTCAAAGGTCTACCAGAAATGGTGATGAATTACTTCATCGGCCTGGCAGACGAAGTGCGCGGATTACTCGCCGAACTTGGCGTTGAAAAGCTGACGGACTTGATTGGTCGTACCGATTTACTTGAGGCAGTAGAGGGATTTACAGCGAAACAGACCAAGCTGGATCTATCCAATATTCTAGAAGCTCCAGTATCACCTGAGGGCCATCCGCTATTTTGGACAGAGCCAAACAAACCGTTTGATAAAGCTGAGCTCAACCAAAAGATCGTTGATGATGCCATGCATGCGGTCGAAAACAGTCAATCGGCAAGTTTCTTCTACAATGTCATCAACACTGATCGTTCTGTTGGTGCACGCTTATCTGGCGAAATAGCAAAACGCTATGGCAACCAAGGGTTGGCGGCTTCCCCTATCAAAATCTATCTTGACGGCACCGCAGGCCAGTCCTTTGGTGTTTGGAACGCAGGTGGTGTAGAGCTTTACCTCACGGGCGATGCGAACGACTACGTGGGCAAAGGCATGGCGGGTGGTAAAGTGGTTATCAAACCTCACCTTGGCACTGCATTTAAGTGTAATGAAGCAACCATCATTGGTAACACCTGTCTGTACGGCGCGACAGGCGGTAAACTATTTGCAGCCGGTAAAGCAGGTGAGCGTTTCGGCGTACGAAACTCAGGTACGATAGCCGTCATTGAAGGTGCTGGCGATAACGCTTGTGAGTACATGACTGGCGGTATTGTTGCCATTCTTGGTGCGACAGGTGTGAACTTTGGCGCGGGTATGACTGGAGGCTTTGCCTATGTTCTGGATGAGAACCAAAGCTTTGAAGGTCGAGTTAATACTGAGTCTGTCGAAGCCATCTCATTGTCCGATCTTTACATCCACCAAGAACATTTGCGTGGCCTAATTGCGGAACACCTTGAAGAAACAGGGTCGAGTCATGCTGAAAATATTTTGGCGAACTTTGATGAATGGATTCCAAAGTTCTATTTGGTGAAACCACAAGCGGCAGATCTCCGCACGCTACTTGGTCACCAGAGCCGCAGTGCCGCAGAGCTGCGTGTTCAAGCACAGTAATCATGGAGGATGTTTGAATCATGAGCCAGAACGTTTATCAATTTATCGATGTGCAGCGTGTAGATCCTGCGAAAAAGCCTATCAAAGTTCGTAAGATCGAGTTCGTTGAAATCTATGAACCGTTCACTAAACAACAGGCGACTGCACAAGCGGATCGCTGCTTAGATTGTGGCAACCCATATTGTGAATGGAAATGCCCAGTCCACAACTACATCCCTCAATGGTTAAAACTTGCCAATGAAGGTCGTATTCTTGAAGCGGTTGAACTATCGCATCAAACCAATAGCCTACCGGAAGTATGTGGGCGCGTTTGTCCTCAAGACCGCCTATGTGAAGGTTCATGCACGCTTAATGATGACTTTGGTGCCGTCACCATCGGTAACATAGAAAAGTACATTACCGACAAAGCGTTTGAAATGGGCTGGAAGCCAGATATGTCCAAGGTGGAGTGGACCGATAAAAAGGTTGCAATCATTGGAGCTGGCCCAGCTGGCTTGGCTGCCGCGGATATCCTAGTGCGCAATGGCGTTAAGCCAGTCGTGTTTGACCGCTACCCTGAAATTGGAGGCCTTCTGACCTTCGGTATTCCTTCCTTCAAGCTTGAAAAAGGCGTGATGGAAAACCGCCGCCGTGTGTTCACTGAAATGGGCGTCGAGTTCCGCATGAACATGGAAGTAGGCAAAGATGTCCAAATGCAAGAGCTGCTTGATGAATACGATGCTGTTTTCTTGGGCGTTGGCACCTATAAATACATGCGTGCAGGTCTAGATAATGAAGATGCGCCGGGTGTGTATGACGCGCTGCCATTTTTAGTTTCGAACACCTACAAAGTCATGGATCTTGAGAGTAACCAACCCTTTATCGATATGGCAGGAAAGAAAGTCGTCGTACTGGGTGGTGGTGATACAGCAATGGACTGCGTTCGTACCTCAATTCGCCAAGGTGCCTCCAACGTAGTTTGTGCTTATCGTCGTGATGAGGCCAACATGCCAGGCTCTCGTCGCGAGGTAAAAAACGCAAAGGAAGAAGGCGTGAAGTTCATGTTCAACCTTCAGCCTTTGGGAGTGGAAGTGGATGCGTCAGGCAAAGTCTCGGGGGTCAAAGTGGTGAAAACCGCACTTGGTGAACCTGATGAAGCAGGTCGCCGACGTCCAGAGCCCGTTGAAGGCAGCGAGCACGTTCTACCAGCAGACGTTGTTATCATGGCGTTTGGTTTCCAGCCGCACAAAATGGACTGGTTAGCACCGTTTGATGTCGATTTGGATCAATGGGGTCGTATCAAAGCCCCAGCGAAGCAAGAGTTCCAGTTCCAGACCAGCAATGAAAAGATCTTCGCGGGTGGCGATGCGGTACGAGGTTCTGATCTTGTCGTAACCGCAATTGATGAAGGACGAAAAGCGGCAGAAGGCATTCTCGATTACCTCGAAGTTTAATCACTGTTAACGTCTCAAAAAGGATCCTACTATTGGATCCTTTTTTCTTTTATTACATATAATTAAATTCCTATGATAAGGGATAAAACCAATGAAAAAAGCCGCTCTCCTTTCCATTACTTTGCTCGGCTTAACCGCTTGTAGCCAAGGAGTCAAAACCATGACGGATCGTTCTCAATCACCTTGTGGTGACAAACCAAACTGCGTCTCCACCCAAGACACGCGAGAAAAATACAACCTAACGCCATTCATCTTAGTGGATTCAGCGAACATCGACGCTATTGAGCAAGTTGCGCTTGAACTGCCAGGCGCGAAAACCGCGGTGAAAGAAAGCAACTACCTTCGTATCGAGTGCACATCTAAAATCATGCGCTTCGTGGATGACCTCGAACTAAAAATAGCAGGAGACCAACTGATTGTGCGCTCGGAATCTCGTGTGGGCTACTCTGACTTTGGCGTAAACAGAAAGCGCGCCGATCAATTACGACAAAAGCTCACTCAAGCTAAGCTCATCAAATAGAAAACTGCCAACGGGGAGTGCTATACTCTCGGCCAACTAAAATATTTACCTAAAGAGAGTGTTATGAAAGTTGGTATCATCGGTGCGATGGAACAAGAAGTGACCATCCTGAAGCAAGCAATTACAAACTGCAAAACTGTAAATAAAGCAGGTTGTACGTTTTTCTCTGGTCAAATTAACGATGTCGAAGTCGTCGTACTACAATCGGGCATCGGTAAAGTTGCAGCGGCAGTGGGCACGACAATCCTTCTTGATGAATACCAACCAGACGTTGTGATTAACACAGGCTCTGCTGGCGGTTTCGATTCAAGCTTAAACCTTGGCGATGTTGTTATCTCTACAGAAGTTCGTCATCACGATGCAGACGTAACCGCTTTTGGTTATGAAATTGGCCAAATGGCCGGTCAACCAGCTGCATTCAAAGCGGATGACAAGCTAATGGACTTAGCAGAAAAAGCCCTAGCACAAATGGAAAACACTCATGCGGTTCGCGGCCTAATTTGTACTGGCGATGCGTTTGTTTGTACTGCTGAGCGTCAAGAGTTTATTCGTAAACACTTTCCGTCTGTTATCGCTGTAGAAATGGAAGCATCTGCTATCGCTCAAACTTGTCACCAATTCAACACACCGTTTGTTGTTGTGCGTGCAATCTCTGATGTCGCTGATAAAGAATCACCAATGAGCTTTGATGAGTTTCTACCTCTAGCAGCAAAAAGCTCTTCCGAAATGGTATTCAAAATGCTGGAACTCATTAAGTAAACGACTCATTCATGGAAGAAGTTTTTCAGTCATTTTATGCCAACGGTGCGCTCCTTATAATGTGGGGCGCACTGCTCTTGCACCTTCTAGTGCCAATCCCCCATTCAGCGCACCCCATCACTTTATGGCGAAAGCTAGCAGAACAGCTAGCCAACAAAGTGAACAATAATCACAATTACTCACAGAGTGTAATCTCAGGCAGTCTTGCACTAGGCTTGATGCTGTTTCCTTGTTTGATATTACTGATTGCAGTAAAGCCATTTGTTTGGCAAATCCCTTTATATGAACTGGTTCTATTGATCCTTGCGCTAGACTGGCGCAACAGCGAAACGTTAACGAAACAGCTCGTAACTAGTATGTCTTCGGAAGACAAAGCTCAGTGTCGAGCATTACTGAGACCATACCTTAATCGCGATACTGGTAGCCTCTCGATCGTTGGCATAGGTAAAGCTGGCTCAGAAACCCTGATTATGGGATACAGCCGCAACGTGATCGGTGTGCTATTTTGGTACGCACTAACAGGTGGCATTGGTGCGTTAATGTATCGACTCACAACAGAATTAGCGCGAGTGTGGTCCCCTAGCCGACGCCAATATTTGCCGTTTGGTAAACCTGTGATTCAACTGGTTGCTACTCTGGATATTATTCCACTTCGTCTCTTTGCCATACTTTTAGCTGCCGGAAAGAATACAAGTAATGTGCTCTCTGGAATACAACAGCAAGCGAAGTCTTGGCCCTTACCAGGACCTAGCTGGGTGTTATGTACTATCGGACACAAACTACAACTGTCTTTATGCGGCCCTGCTATCTATCAAGGTGTGCGTGCAGAGCGCGCAAAAATCGGTGGGCGCATTGCGCCATCGGCTATTCACCTTTCACAAATACATACGCTCCTCGTTTGGCGCGTCTTGGCTTGGATCGCAATCCAAAGTTTGCTTTTAGGAATAATTTATCAAGGATTATGATGAATAAATTATGCTTCGCATTAACGCTGTTTGTTTCGACAGCGACCTTCGCTCAACCCGCTCAACGCATTATAAGTTTAGCTCCACATGCCACCGAAATTGCCTTTGCAGCAGGGCTAGGAGACCAGCTTGTTGCTGTCAGCGAAATGAGCGATTATCCAGAACAGGCAAAGCAGCTAGAAAGAGTCTCAAATTATCAAGGAATTAAATTAGAGCGCATTATTGCTCTTCAGCCGGACTTAGTGATTGCTTGGCCAGCCGGAAACCCCGCTAAAGAGTTGGAGAAAATTAAACAGTTCGGTATTCCTATCTATTACTCCACTACAGGTTCATTAGAAGATATCGCCAATAATATCGAGCAACTCAGCCAATACAGCGAAACTCCACAAGTAGGAAAAAAGGCCGCTGAAGATTTTAGAACGCAGCTGAGTACACTAAAAGAACAGTACAACACGAACGAGAAAGTTCGTTACTTTTATCAGTTGAGTGAAAAGCCTATCATCACTGTCGCTGGAAAGAACTGGCCAAGTGAAGTCTTTACTTTTTGCGGTGGTGAGAACATTTTCGCCGCATCTAGCGCGCCTTATCCTCAAGTTAGCATCGAGCAAGTCATTACTCGCCAGCCAGAGGTTATTTTTACTTCTCGTCACGCAATGAGTAACGATGGTATGTGGGCTGAGTGGAGTAATGAGCTTCTTGCTCTTAAAAACAAACACATCTGGTCCCTAAACTCTAATTGGATTAACCGTCCGACACCACGCACATTGAACGCGATCAAGGAAGTGTGTGAGCACTTTAAAAGCGTTCGTCAAAAACGCTAACGATTTCGTGGCAAATACCGTACAATTTCCGCCCATTTTTTCTCACACTATTTAAAGGTACTAAGTAACATGGACTCCATGCTGCTTTATATGATCGATTTGTTCGGTACCGCTGTTTTCGCTATCTCTGGCGTATTACTGGCGGGCCGTTTAAAAATGGATCCATTCGGCGTTATCGTGCTCGGCAGTGTGACTGCTATAGGTGGCGGAACAATCCGAGACATGGCGCTTGGTGCCACTCCCGTATTTTGGATAACAGATACGACTTACTTATGGGTGATATTTGTTACGTGTCTACTAACCATGCTTGTTATTCGAAGACCCAAGCGACTCTCATGGTGGGTATTACCCGTTTGTGATGCCATCGGTCTCGCTGTATTTGTAGGAATAGGAGTAGAAAAGGCACTCGCCTACAATGCTTCTGGGATGGTCGCGGTGATAATGGGGGTTATTACTGGCTGTGGCGGTGGCATTATACGAGACGTGCTGGCTCGCGAAGTTCCTATGGTATTAAGAAGTGAAGTCTATGCTACGGCATGTATTATTGGCGGCATCTTCCATACGATGGCGGTAAACATGGGTTATGACCACTCAACGGCTTTACTCGCTGGTGTAATCTCAACGCTCATTATACGTCTCGGTGCGATTCGTTGGCATCTATCCCTGCCAACTTTCGCCATTAACCGTTAAACACCAACAACATCACTCATCATGGAGTCGACCAAGTGTCGGCTCCTCTCATTTATGCTCATTTGATTCGCCAATTCTTGGGCAATTCGCTAAATTATCTCAACCATTCCTAACTTTCATTAATCATTATGTTGCTTGAAGGTATTGAAACGTTACTTGTCCTCAGTAAAGAAAAAACCATGAGCCGCACGGGCAGTCAACTCTATATTAGTCAATCTGCCGTGAGTAAACGTATTTCAAATCTAGAGAAGAAGTTAGGAAAAAAATTAATAGAGCCAAATGGTCGGCACATAAAGCTGACCTCCGATGGCCTTGCGCTCATCAACACGATCGAGCCAACGTTCAATGAGTTAAGAGGTCAGATCTATGATCAACAACAAATAGAAGATACTTCTTTGATCAAGATAGACTGCTCTGAAACCTTAGTCGCTGGATACCTCAGCATGATCATGGCAGAACACTTTGCCCATGATCAGTACATACGAATATCGACCAATCATACGCCACGCATTATTGAGAATGTGAAATCAGGCAAAGCAACATTGGGATTTTGCGCTGGCTATCTACCACCTCATCATGGATTAATGAGCCTTCACCTCGCCGATGAACCTTTCTCAATTGTCAGTCGACATTCACTTTCACAACTACCTAAAGCTATTTTGACCAATGACCTAACTAACCCTGCCAACACATATCAACAAGCTATTTTATCCAAACACGGAATCGAACCTTTGATGGAAATGGATTCGTATACTGCGGCAGCACAACTGGCTTTGGGAGGTATGGCTCCCGCTTTAATCCCTAAATCTATCCTAACGACACTTAATATCACATCTAAGTTCTGCTATGACTTTGAAGAGCTAGATCAGTTAGTTCGACCAATACATATCTGCTTACGTCACAGCACATATCGTAGCGAACGAGTTAAAGCACTGACAGAATCCATTGCTGATGTTGTTGCCAAAGAAGTTTCGTTGCCATAAGCATCGACATCACTATAACTAGAGGACGAATCCATTTTTGTCCTTTACTTACCACGACCTTCGCTCCTAACTGAGCACCAAGAAAACCGCCAACAGCCATGGTTAAGCCAAGCTTCCACACGGGCAACCCAGCGAAGATAAAAAAGAGTAGTGCCGCAATGTTTGACGTGAAATTGAGAATTTTGGTTCTAGCAGTGGCTTCGACCAAAGAAAAGTGACCTAGTGCAACAAAACAAACAGTAAAAATAGATCCAGTCCCAGGGCCAAAAAAGCCATCATAGAAACCGATCCCGCCACCAATGTATAGCGCAAACATCGCTTCAGATAACTTTGGTTCTCCATCGATTTTTCGCGTACTTGGCGCGAGTAAAAAATAGAGGGAAATGGCTATCAAAAGAACAGGGATCAAACTGGTGAGTACGCTAGCATCAATAAACTGAACAGCCTCGGCACCGATCGCTGCACCAATAAAAGTACAGAGTATCGCGAAACGCATTTCCTTTAGGCTGACAATACCGTTACGCACGAAATACCAGCTAGCAGAGAAACTGCCAAACGAACTTTGTAACTTATTGGTTGCTAGAGCTTGAGTCGGACTTAACCCCGCAGCCAAAAGCGCAGGGAGTGTAATGAGCCCTCCCCCACCAGCCATCGCATCAATAAAGCCTGCGGCAGTCGCAACCAAAAATAAGGCCAACAAAATCTCAACCGTGATTTCCACTACACTTCCTTTTTGAAGAGGTATCAAAGAGGAAGAAACGGTAGCACTTATTCACAAAACTACCAATGGAAAGTCAAGACACCAATCTATTCCTAATTTTCATCAATCAATGAATCTAGAAAATGATACATTAAAAATATCAATTACATCAAAATATAGAGCCTCACCTCAAGAGTATTTCATTTTTTTGATGGCCAAGAAAAACACTGGCTTAATCTGATAAATTCAACCTTATCAAGAGTGAAAATAATGGATGTTTTAAGGACTCGCCCCTCAATAAAAGAGCAACAGCTACGCTCTCGTATAGAACAAACCGTAAATCTAAAACAGCTCTTCAAAGTCATAGACTCTAGACCTGAAACTTCGGGGGCAGGGGTTATTTATATAGCAGGTGATTCAACAGTAATCTCTCTTCGAAAGTTCAACTCCAGTTGTCGCGTCAACCCTATCAGCATTATTTTAAAAGAGCCGACATCTCCTATGTCCGCCGATAGCTACGCCAAAGAACTTAAGTCTTCGAATAGAGAGTCTAAGTTAGCTTCTGAACTTATTGGAGCAGGCTTAAGCTGTGCTTCAGCAGCTTTAGGTTGGATGGTTGTTATTGGTAGTGTTGGTGCGATTCCAATTTCGGGAGGCACGAGTGCTGCCGTTACTTATTTGGGATACAGTGCGGCGGCTGCCTCTACAGTCCAATGTATGGTCGGCATAGGCAGGAGTGGAGCTGAGGGTTTTGCTCCTGATAAGCTAGATGAACTGGACTCGCAAGCTTGGTATCAAAATACGTCTAAAGCCCTCGATTACATATCTCTGGTAGGTGTTGGGGCATCAGGCACAGCCACAATAAAAGCCATAAGTAATCTACAGAAGAGCTCAGGAAAAAGCTTAAGTGAAGTTTTGAAGGGCTTAAATCGACACGAAAGAGCAAGGCTCACTAAAGAAATTTCGAAACAAAACATCCCAAACTTATCTTCAAAAGCCTATAAACAACTAGTACGTTCAGGAAGCGTAAAACGAAGGTTCTCTTCACAAGACATCAGCAATGCCATCCAACTTCAACTAAAAGATGCCATTGGTGCAACTATCAGTTTCGTGGGTAGTGCAACCTCCGGCAACGTCGGTGCTATTGCAGTGGGTGTATACGAGGAGTTTTCCATTGAATGGTAGAGAAAAAGAAGTCTTCGTTCTGTCCGCTAAAAGCATCGCTACAGCTTTAAGTGCAATAATACTGCTAACAATGGGGGGAGGATTAAATATTTTCTTTCTGGATCAACTAACCGACATTTCAAACACTTACGGTCCATTCTACTTGTGGGTAGTAATGATGGGTATTGGTGCACTTTTGGTAACGATTCCATTTGGGATGATCATTATTCATGGTTTAAAGTTTCTAAATCCAATCAATATTTTCAATGCCACGATACAAATTTTCATTGCGATATGTTTTGGGGTTTCAGAAGCGAAATTAGGAGACCTATTCTGGTTGATAGCCCTTGCTCTCCCCATTATTGCTCTTTATTTGATGAATACTCCTTCCTACAAATGCTTCATAACCTTTTACTATGAACTAGCTCAGAGTCGTAGAGAGCATCGAAGGCGAATGAAACATATCAACAAGTAGAACAAGTTGCTTAATAAAACAAAAAAGCCCGCTCAAATGAGCGGGCAATGAGGTTGTCATGTAAGCCCTGATTAATGAGCTTACTGATTTTTATCTGTTACGCGTCTAGACTCGCTTTCACTTTAGCGTGTAACTCTTGAACCGAAGTTACTGACGCTTTTGCGTCTGCAGTATGAGACATACATGTTGCGAACGCTGCATTCAGTGTCGTTGTGTAGTTCACTTTTTCTGCCAGTGCACCACGTCGTAGAACTTTCGAATCTTCAATCGCTTGACGACCAGCAGCCGTGTTTACGATGTAGGTGTATTCGTTGTTCTTGATGCGGTCAAGAATGTGTGGACGACCTTCGTGTACTTTGTTTACCAAACGTGGGTTAATACCCGCTTCGCCCAGAATTACAGCAGTACCGTGTGTCGCATCCAACTGGTAACCCAGTTTCACTAACTTAGAAGCTAGGTCAACAACACGCTCTTTATCACCTTCACGTACAGACAGTAGCGCACGACCACCTTCAGGATAAACCGCACCACAACCTAGCTCTGCTTTCGCGTAAGCTTCTGCGAACGTTGCACCCACACCCATTACTTCACCTGTTGAGCGCATTTCAGGGCCCAATAGAGGGTCAACCCCAGGGAATTTGTTGAACGGCAGAACCACTTCTTTCACTGAGTAGTAAGGAGGGATAATCTCTTTAGTAAAGCCTTGTGACTCTAGAGATTGACCCGCCATTACACGTGCAGCGATTTTCGCTAGAGGAGCGCCTGTCGCTTTCGATACGAATGGTACCGTACGAGCAGCACGAGGGTTCACTTCAATTAGATAAACGTCGTTATCTTTCACAGCAAACTGCGTGTTCATCAAACCGCGTACACCGAGTTCGAATGCTAACTTCTCAACTTGCTCACGCATCTTGTCTTGAATTTCCTGACTTAGCGTGTATGCAGGCAGTGAACATGCAGAGTCACCAGAGTGAACACCCGCTTGTTCGATGTGCTCCATGATACCGCCGATAACGACGCGTTCACCGTCACAGATAGCATCAATATCAACTTCGGTTGCATCATCCAAGAAACGGTCTAGCAGAACTGGAGACTCGTTCGATACGCTTACTGCTTCGTTGAAGTAGCGACGCAGGTCTTGCTCGTCGTATACGATTTCCATCGCACGACCACCGAGTACATAAGATGGACGAACAACTAATGGGAAGCCAATTTCTTTCGATTTCTCAACCGCTTGCTCCATCGTTGTTACTGTCGCGTTTTCTGGCTGAAGTAGACCTAAACGGTCAACAGCGGCTTGGAAGCGTTCGCGGTCTTCCGCACGGTCGATAGCATCTGGGCTAGTACCAATGATTGGCACACCAGCCGCTTCTAGAGCACGAGCCAGTTTAAGTGGCGTTTGACCACCGTACTGAACAATCACACCTTTTGGTTTTTCAACGCGAGCGATAGACAGTACATCTTCCAGAGTTACTGGCTCGAAGTACAGACGATCAGACGTATCGTAGTCAGTAGATACCGTTTCTGGGTTACAGTTAACCATAATGGTTTCGTAACCGTCTTCACGCAGCGCAAGTGATGCATGAACACAACAGTAATCGAATTCGATACCTTGGCCGATACGGTTTGGACCGCCACCAAGAACCATGATCTTATCTTTGTCTGTTGGGTTTGCTTCACATTCTTCATCGTAAGATGAGTACATGTAAGCCGTGTCAGAAGAAAACTCTGCTGCACATGTATCCACACGTTTGTAAACCGGATGAATATCAAACTGCTCACGAGCACGGCGAATTTCACTTTCAGCGACACCAAGCAATTTAGACAAGCGAGCATCAGAGAAGCCTTTGCGTTTCATCTGACGAAGCACTTCTTTGGTCAAACCTGCGTAGCCGCCCGCCTTGACTTGTTCTTCGAGTTTTACAATTTCTTCGATTTGAACCAGGAACCAGCGGTCGATTTGAGTCAAGTTGAACACACCGTCGACTGACATACCCGCTCGGAATGCATCGGCGATGTACCAGATACGCTCTGCACCTGCTTCTTTAAGTTCGTGACGAATCTTAGTCAGTGCGTCTGGCGCTTCCAGATCGACCATCTCATCAAAACCAGTTGCGCCAACTTCTAGGCCACGCAGTGCTTTGTGAAGAGATTCTTGTTGGTTACGACCAATCGCCATTACCTCACCAACCGATTTCATCTGAGTTGTCAGACGATCGTTTGCACCAGCAAATTTCTCGAAGTTAAAGCGAGGGATCTTAGTTACGACGTAGTCGATAGTTGGTTCAAATGACGCAGGTGTTGCACCACCTGTGATGTCGTTTTGTAGTTCGTCTAGCGTAAAGCCAACAGCCAGTTTCGCGGCAATTTTCGCAATTGGGAAGCCTGTTGCTTTTGATGCTAGCGCAGAAGAGCGAGATACACGCGGGTTCATCTCGATGATGACCATACGACCATCTTTCGGGTTGATACCAAACTGTACGTTTGAACCACCTGTTTCAACACCGATTTCACGCAGAACAGCTAGCGATGCATTACGCATAAGCTGGTATTCTTTGTCAGTCAGTGTTTGTGCTGGAGCAACCGTGATTGAGTCACCCGTATGGATGCCCATTGGGTCAAAGTTCTCGATTGAACATACGATGATACAGTTGTCCGCTTTGTCACGAACGACTTCCATTTCGTACTCTTTCCAACCGATTAGCGACTCATCGATAAGAAGTTCGTTGGTCGGAGATAAGTCCAGACCACGACGACAGATTTCTTCGAACTCTTCTTTGTTGTACGCGATACCACCACCAGTGCCACCCATGGTGAACGATGGACGGATGATACAAGGGAAGCCAACCATATCTAAAACTTTGTAAGCTTCTTCCATGCTCTTCGCTGTATCTGCGCGAGGACACTCAAGGCCGATAGACTTCATCGCTTTATCAAAACGAGAACGGTCTTCCGCTTTGTCGATTGCATCAGCCGTTGCACCAATCATCTCTACGCCAAACTCTGCGAGAACGCCGTGCTTCTCTAAATCTAACGCACAGTTAAGTGCTGTCTGACCACCCATAGTTGGCAGAACTGCATCAGGACGTTCTTTCTCGATGATCTTGCGTACAACTTCCCACTGAATCGGCTCGATGTAAGTCGCATCTGCCATCTCTGGGTCAGTCATAATCGTTGCTGGATTAGAGTTAACTAGGATAACTCGGTAGCCTTCTTCGCGAAGAGCTTTACACGCTTGTGCGCCAGAGTAGTCAAACTCACATGCCTGACCGATAACAATCGGACCAGCACCAAGAATTAGAATACTTTGAATGTCAGTACGTTTTGGCATTATCTACTACTCCGAATTAAGCGCTGTGTTTTTTGATTAGTTCGATAAAGTGGTCAAATAGCGGTGCCGCGTCATGTGGACCAGGGCTCGCTTCTGGGTGACCTTGGAAGCTAAATGCTGGCTTGTCTGTGCGGTGGATACCTTGCAAAGAGCCATCAAATAGCGATACGTGAGTAGCACGTAAGTTTTCCGGTAATGTTGCTTCATCTGCCGCAAAGCCGTGGTTTTGCGAGGTAATCATCACAACGTTACGCTCTAAATCTTTTACTGGGTGGTTTGCACCGTGGTGACCAAACTTCATTTTCACCGTTTGCGCACCTGATGCTAGCGCCAGAATTTGGTGACCTAGACAAATACCAAAAATTGGCAGGCCTTTTTCTAGGAACACTTTGGTTGCTTCAATCGCGTAAGTACATGGTTCTGGGTCACCAGGGCCGTTTGATAAGAATACGCCATCTGGATTTAGTGCCAGAACTTCTTCCGCTGACGTTTCTGCAGGTACAACCGTTAAGCGGCAGCCACGGTCAACCAACATTCGTAAGATGTTGCGTTTTGCGCCGAAGTCGTAAGCGACAACGTGGTATGGCAGCTCGCTGTCATCTTTCGCCTCTGGAAGTCCACCTTCAAGCGTCCACGAACCTTGCTTCCATTGATACGCTTCTTTTGTTGTAACTTCTTTCGCAAGGTCCATTCCTTTTAAGCCTGGGAATTCTTTTGCTTTCGCTAGTGCCAAAGCTTCGTCTAGGTTGTTGCCCGCAACAATACAGCCGTTTTGAGCACCTTTTTCACGCAGGATACGAGTGAGCTTACGAGTATCGATATCAGCGATGCCAACGATATTTTGAGACTTAAGATAATCAGAGAGGGATTGTTCGTTACGGAAGTTAGAAGCGATTAGAGGAAGATCGCGAATCACAAGGCCTTGTGCATGAATGGAAGAGGATTCTTCATCTTCGGAAGTGGTTCCGGTATTGCCAATGTGAGGATAAGTGAGAGTGACGATTTGCTGAGAATAGGAAGGATCAGTGAGGATTTCTTGATACCCCGTCATCGAGGTATTAAAAACGACTTCACCAACGGAAAGACCATCTGCCCCTATGGACACTCCGCGGAACACTGTCCCATCTTCTAGGACCAACAGTGCTAATTTACCCAAGACAACCTCCAGAATAAAAATGCAAAAAAAATAAATCAAACTGCAAACATGCCTTCCTTTACCTATAAAATCTACATAAATAGGTATTTCAGACAAATTGGCGGTATTCTAAAGTTGGACTCGAAACCTGTCAACCTACAATCAAAAATAAATGATTAATTTCTAGCGAGTAAGGTCATTTTGAATCAGTAAGGCCCAAAAAGATAACTTTTACATGCTATTACATAGAGAGGCATAGAGGTTTAATGAATTTTACAAATTTGAACTTTTTAGAGATCACAAAAAAGTATGAATTTTTCACGCAAACGTTCACTCGACAAAAAAGACATTAGTTTTTAGACATCAAAACCCAAAACACCCACAAAACAACCAAAACAACGACAAAAGTAAGCACCAAAATACTTTCTGTTAGAATCATTTCATTTACAAATAATTCTATAGATATAAAAAAGCCGGCTACCGCCGGCGAATAATTATGTATTTAGAGTTCATTCAATCCCAAAACATCTGTCATGGTATAAAAGCCCGCTGGTTTGGCACTCAACCAAACAGCGGCCTTGACGGCGCCATTAGCAAACGTCATACGATCGGTCGCTTTGTGCGTTATCTCCACTCGTTCCCCGATATCAGCAAACATGGCTGTGTGCTCACCGACGATATCGCCAGCGCGAATTGTAGCAAAGCCGATCTCATCTTTAGTACGTTCACCTGTGATACCTTCTCGCGCATAGACAGCTACATCATTCAGCTTGTTGCCCATCGCACCAGCAATGGCTTCGCCCATCCCGATAGCGGTACCAGAAGGAGCATCAACTTTATGACGATGATGTGCTTCGACAATCTCAACATCACAGTAGTCGCCCATCACTTTGGCTGCTTTCTCAAGAAGCTTAAATACTAGGTTCACACCAACAGAGTAGTTAGGAGCCATGACAACAGGCACTTGCTTAGCGGCTTCGTCAATCAGTTCACGCTCTGCATCACTGAAACCAGTCGTCCCAATCACAATACTCTTTCCATGCTTCTTACACAGTTCAAGATTCGCCAACGTACTTACTGGGGCAGTAAAATCGATGATTACATCAAAATTATCGACGTCTTTAGCAAGATCATCCGTTAAGAACACATCGAATTTGCCTTCACCACAAAGTTCACCGATATCGACACCGACAAGTGAGGACTCAGGTCGTTCTGATCCCGCGCTCACTGTCGCCTCTGGGTTAAGGTGTGAAGCTTTAACCAAATTACGGCCCATTCGGCCTGCTGCTCCTGCGATTGCAATACGAACCATTGCGCTTTCTCTCCTTCTCTGGATAACGAGGTTTGCTCTCGTTCTCTCGTTTCGCTTAATCTGTTTAAACTAACAACATACCGTGGTTACCACAAGCAAGTTCATCAGGCTTAAGCGAACTCTTTTACGACACGCTCCAAGATAGGCACGTTCGCTTCAGGAAAGGCATAGTTACCCAATTCTCTTATCTCAACCCAGCGACCTTCTTGACCTTCTCGGCCGTAAGGCTCATTACTGAACTTAGATACCGTAATAAAATCAAACTTAAGTGATTTGTCTGGATAGTCATATTCCAAATGCTCGAAAAGGGCTTGCTCAGTAACTTCAATTCCTACCTCTTCTTCAAGTTCTCTTGCTAGAGCATGTTCAATACTTTCTCCTGACTCGACTTTCCCGCCGGGAAACTCCCAAAACCCGCCTTTATGCTTGTCGTCTGGACGCTTTGTAATAAAAATTTTTGATTTGTCTTGGTTAAAAATAATAGCCGCGACTATGTGAATTCTTTTCATAGGGGTTCCTAACTCTCAAGCCGTTACACTTCAACGGTCTTTGCATCTCTAAAACTATCCGATGCTATCAAAACTTATGAAATTCGACAGCCACAGAATTTGCTTAAAAAAAGAGCCGCCTAGGCGACTCTTTAAAAAATTATCTGACTAATACGTTAGTCGATTTTGCCGTGGCACTGTTTATACTTCTTACCACTACCACAAGGGCAAGGCTCATTGCGACCTACTTTACGTTCATCACGTACCATTGGCTGACTTGAACCTTCTTCAGATTCTTCACCTTCAGAAAGAGGGTTTTGTGCTGCTGCGTGTTGCGCTTGAGCACGACGAGCGGCCTCTTCAGCTTGCGCACGACGTTGCTCTTCCATACGTTCAACTTCTTCTTGTTGCTGAACTCGAACGCGAGATAGAACAGTAATCACATCAGTTTTCAGCGCTTCTAGTAGACCTTCAAACAGTTCAAACGATTCACGCTTGTATTCCTGTTTCGGGTTCTTCTGCGCATAGCCGCGTAAGTGAATACCCTGACGCAAGTGATCCATTGCTGCCAAGTGCTCTTTCCAAAGCGTATCCAGAGTTTGAAGCATAACCGATTTCTCAAAGTTACGAAGCACTTGCGCACCCACCACTTCCTCTTTCTCTTTGTACACTTCAACGGCTAGATTGATGATCTTCTCGCGTAGCGCCTCTTCGTAAAGCTTATCGTCTTCTTCAAGCCATTGCTTCACTGGCGCATCAAGATCGAAGTCTGCTTTCAAGCGCTCTTGCAGACCTTCAACGTCCCACATATCTTCTAGTGATTGTGGCGGGATGTACTCATCAATAACCGCGGTTAGCACATCTTCACGGTTTTGCTCGATCATACCGCTGATGTCTTCAACGTTCATCAATTCGTCGCGCAGCTCGTAGACAACCTTACGCTGATCGTTCGCCACATCATCGTATTCTAGTAGCTGCTTACGGATATCAAAGTTACGGCCTTCCACTTTGCGCTGTGCTTTTTCAATTGAGCGAGAAAGCATTTTCGATTCAATAGCTTCACCTTCTTCCATACCACTTTGAATAAGGCTCGCCATACGATCAGAAGTGAAAATACGTAACAAAGAGTCTTCCATAGATAGGTAGAAGCGCGATGAACCCGCATCACCTTGACGACCAGAACGACCACGTAGCTGGTTATCAATACGGCGAGATTCGTGGCGCTCAGTACCAATGATGTGTAGACCACCAGCATCTAGTACTTGATCATGTACCACTTTCCACTCTGCTTTAATCGCATCGATTTGTTCTTGAGTTGGGTTCTCCAAAGCTTCCACTTTTGATTGCCAACTACCGCCAAGCACAATATCCGTACCACGACCGGCCATGTTGGTCGCGATAGTTACCGCACCCGGCATACCCGCTTCAGCAACAATTTCCGCTTCCTTCTCATGGAATTTCGCATTCAATACGTTGTGTTTGATCTTCGCTTTCTTCAAGGCGTTGGAGAGTAGTTCTGATTTTTCAATCGATACGGTACCAACCAATGTTGGCTGACCTTTCGCAACGCGCTCTTTGATATCTTCAATGATTGCAGCAAACTTCTCAGCTTCGGTACGGTACACCACATCCGGCATATCGTTACGAATCATTGGTTTGTTGGTTGGGATAACCACCGTTTCCAAGCCATAAATAGATTGGAACTCAAACGCTTCAGTATCCGCAGTACCTGTCATACCAGACAGTTTTTCGTATAAGCGGAAGTAGTTCTGGAAGGTAATCGAAGCCAAAGTTTGGTTTTCGTTTTGAATCTTAACGCCTTCTTTCGCTTCTACTGCTTGGTGAAGACCTTCAGACCAACGACGACCTGGCATTGTACGACCAGTATGTTCATCAACAATTACTACTTCACCTTCGTCAGTAACGATGTAATCAACGTTGCGCTCAAACAACACATGAGCACGCAAAGCGGCATTCACGTGATGTAACATGCTGATGTTAGTCGGAGAGTAAAGTGTGTCACCCTCTTCCATAAGACCATTTTTCACCAACAGTTCTTCAACGTACTCTTGGCCCGTTTCTGTGAGGTATACTTGCTTTGATTTCTCATCAACAGTGTAGTGACCATCACCACGATATTCTTCAGAGTCTTCTTTGTCTTGCTTTTTAAGATGCGGGATCAAAAGGTTGATTCGGGTGTATAGCTCAGAGCTATCTTCAGCAGGACCAGAAATGATTAAAGGGGTACGAGCTTCATCAATTAGGATTGAGTCCACCTCATCGACAACTGCAAAGAAGCGTTCACGTTGTACGCGATCTTCGCTACGGAAAGCCATATTGTCACGAAGGTAGTCAAAACCAAATTCATTGTTCGTTCCGTACAAGATGTCAGCTTGGTACGCTTCTTTTTTCTCTTGAGGAGGCATGTTTGGCACGTTTACGCCAACAGTCATACCTAAAAATTCAAATAGAGGGCGGTTTGTCTCTGCATCACGTTTAGCTAGATAATCGTTCACTGTTACAATGTGAACGCCTTTACCAGCCAGGGCATTTAGGTAAGCAGGAAGCGTTGCCGTCAGCGTTTTACCTTCACCCGTACGCATTTCAGCGATTTGACCCGCATTTAGAACCATACCGCCGATAAGCTGGACGTCGAAGTGGCGCATACCGTAGACACGCTTAGATGCTTCACGAACCGTAGCAAAAGCTTCTGGAAGTAGTTTATCAAGAGTTTCACCTTTCTCTAGGCGCTCACGGAATTCAACCGTCTTTGCTTTTAACTCTTCATCACTTAGAGCCTCGAATGTTGGCTCATAGTTATTAATTTCTTTTACAATTTTTCTAAGGCGGCGCAGTGTTCGGTCGTTGCGACTGCCAATCACTTTTGTCAGTAGCTTAGTTATCATTTTTCGTGAATCTCTCTTTATTCAGACCGTTCCCGATCTACTCATAATGCCTTCAGTCTCTGCCAGTTTGGAACTAAGAATACTGAGATAAATCATTTATCAAAGATATTGAGTTCAAACATCCATATTTCAAGGCTAAGTTTTGAAACAATGTGGCTTAGTGTAAGGATTTTTAATCGATACAACCATAAATAGACGTATTTGTTTGAAGCACTCTGAAGTTTTTACTTAAAGTGGTGACTGATTAGCCGATATTGCATACCGCAATATATGTAATCCATCCAGAGCAAACTTTGCTTTTTACCTTGCTACATTGTAAAACTGAAGCTAAAGACGTTAATGTAAACTATACCTTGATAGAAAGCTGCTCTAGAATAGCTATATCTCAACAAAATTAGATTTTACCTATGCGTGATCACCGTCCAACCTCGACTGAAGATGTTATTGCTGAGTCACAGTTCAAGCAGATTCAAGAACATGCTGGAGAAATCTTACAGCTTAACCAAGCTTTGCAAGAGGTCTTACCCATGGGGACGGCCGATCATTGCCGAGTAGCGAATGTTCGTAACGGCCATCTATTGATCGATGTCTCTAGTGCCGCGATCAAAATGAAGATCGATTACGATCGCCTCATGATCCTAAATAAACTTCGTACTCAAGGCTTTGCCAAGCTGATGAGCGTTGAAGTGAGGATCAATCCTTCACTATATAGAAACCGCTTTCAACAAGACGACAGACCTAAGCGTCCACCACTAACAGAATCTGCAGCAAAGTCATTAATGACGATTGCCGACATGGCGCCACCTAAAATTCAAGAGCGTTTAAAACGATTAGCCGATATGGCAGAAAAGGAAGATCGTAAGTGAACGTTATTTCAATATGCTGAAAGCTTGAATGTTATTGATAAGTCGAAGATTAAAGCCAAATAGCAAAAAACCAGGCATAAGCCTGGTTTTTTATTAATTCTAATGCCAAGTATTTACGCAAGCACCATATTTGGTTCTGCGAATGCTACTGGTGAGCCGACTTCTTCTTCGAATGTAGTCCACTCCCACGCTTCCTGATCTGCAAGAACAGCACGTAACAGTTGGTTATTTAAACCGTGGCCAGATTTAAAGGCACGGAATTCACCAATGATTGGGTGGCCACACATGTAAAGGTCACCAATCGCATCCAACACTTTGTGAGTCACAAACTCATTTTCAAAGCGTAGACCTTCTTCATTAAGAATACGGTAATCATCCAAAACGATAGCATTGTCAAAACTACCACCCAAAACTAGGTTTTGAGATTGTAGATATTCGATATCACGCATAAAGCCAAACGTACGTGCTCGAGAAATCTCACGAACAAAGCCTTTTGACGAGAAATCAAACAGCAAACGTTGCTCGTCTGATTCAATCGCTGGGTGATTAAACTCAATTTCGAAGTCCATACGGAAGCCGTTAAATGGTACAAATTCTGCCCATTTATCACCATCGTCAAAACGAACTGGCTTTTTGATACGGATGAAGCGTTTTGGCGCATTTTGCGTTTCGATACCTGCTTGTTGTAGCAAGTATACAAATGGGCTTGCACTACCATCCATGATCGGAATTTCAGGTGCGTCTACTTCGACAACAATGTTATCGATGCCCATACCAGCAAGTGCCGCATTCAAGTGCTCAACAGTTGAAATACGCACACCTTCATCGTTTACCAATGCAGTACAAAGCATGGTGTCACGAACCGAAGCTGGATCAGCTGGAAAATCTACAGGTGGATTTACATCTGTACGACGGTAAATGATACCTGTATTTGCAGCAGCCGGGCGCAGAGTAAGTGTGACTTTACGACCAGAGTGGAGACCCACACCAGTTGTTTTCACTATTTCTTTCAGAGTACGTTGTCTGATCATCTGCTTGCCTCTCAAAAATTTGCTACAAAACACGGCCGTCTGTAACGTCGACCGTGAATGCTACCATAATTTTGAGCCATGTCAAATTTATGGGTTAAAGATTAATCAGCCTGACGACGCAAAAATGCCGGTATATCTAAATAACCACTTTCCTTTTCTTGCTTTGGAGCCGCAGAACTTTGACTCGACGAAGCTGGAGAAGAAGAAGCAGTGTTTGTCGGCTGAGGAGTTACCTGTGGCTTCTCTTGCACTTGATTATTTTGCAAGGTCTGTGCCGGTTTTTCTTCAGCTTGCGTTGCCGCTGCTTGTTGCTGTGGTTGAGCTTGCGGCGTCGGTGCCACTTTCGCTTTACCACCCGCAACTAGCGTGATATCTGGCTTTTTCTCATTACCAATACCTGTCGCTACAACTGTTACGCGGATTTCGTCAGTCATATCAGGGTCTAGAGAAGTACCGATAACAACAGTCGCATTGTCAGAAGCGAATGCCTTCACTGTATTACCAACCGTCTCAAACTCGTCAAGACGCATATCCAGACCAGCAGTAATATTGACAAGAACACCACGAGCGCCCGCTAGATCGATGTCTTCCAGAAGTGGGCTAGAAATTGCCATTTCAGCCGCTTCTTCAGCTCGGTCTTCACCTTTGGCGATGCCGCTACCCATCATTGCGTGACCCATTTCAGACATTACAGTTCTTACGTCCGCAAAGTCGACGTTGATCATGCCAGGGCGAGTAATTAGCTCAGCAATACCTTGAACGGCATTCTTAAGAACATCGTTAGCGCTTGCAAAAGCTTCTAGTAGTGTTACACCACGACCAAGTACTTTAAGTAGCTTTTCGTTTGGAATCGTGATCAAAGAGTCAACATGCTTAGAGAGCTCATCGATACCTTGCTCAGCAAATGCCAAACGCTTTTTACCTTCAAAACTAAACGGTTTAGTTACTACCGCTACTGTTAGAATGCCAAGCTCTTTAGCCACTTCAGCAATAACAGGCGCTGCACCAGTACCGGTACCGCCACCCATACCAGCTGCGATAAACACCATATCGGCGCCAGTCAGGGAATCTTTAATTCGATCTCTGTCTTCGAGAGCTGCGTCACGGCCAACCTGTGGATTAGCACCTGCACCCAGACCTTTAGTGATATCACCACCGATCTGAATAACATTGCCAACGCTTGTCTTACGAAGTGCTTGCGCATCAGTGTTGACGCTGATGAATTCCACACCTTCGATGGATTCACGCACCATGTGTTCAACGGCGTTACCACCGCCGCCACCAACCCCAACGACCTTGATTACTGCATCGTCAGACATTTCCATCATCGGTTCAAACATGTGTTGTCTCCGTTTATCCTGCAACTCAGGTTAAAACTCTTTTTGTATCCAGTTACGCAATTTATCGAAAAAGCCAGTTACAGATGAGCGTTTAGGTTCATTATAATCGCTATCGTCGCTAGACTGCATGTCTCTTGCGTAATGAAGTAATCCAACTGCCGTAGAATGGTACGGCTCTTTTACATAGTCAGTTAATCCGCTGACTTCGAGCGGTTTGCCGACCCTTACTTGATTGCGGAATACGCGTTCCGCACATTCTACCACTCCGTCCATTTGCGCAGCACCGCCGGTGAGTACAACTCCCGCAGCCAGATGGTGCTTGATACCCTCTTCGCGCAATTTTGCTTGTACAGAGTCGATAGTTTGGTTAACCAGTCCCATAAGCTCAGAGTAGCGTGGCTCAATCACTTCTGACAACGTTTGACGTTGCAGGCTACGTGATGGTCGTCCACCTACGCTTGGTACATTAACCGTGTCATCCTTACTGACCAGTTCACTCAAAGCACAGCCATATTTGACTTTTATTTCTTCAGCATCGCTCACTGGCGTACCAAAAGCAAAAGCAATATCACTGGTTACAGCATTTCCTGCGTACGAAAATACTTCTGTGTGACGTAACGCACCGCCAGTCCAGATGGCCACATCCATCGTGCCGGCGCCAATATCAACCACACAAACTCCAAGCTCTCTTTCATCCTCGGTGATTACTGCATTACTAGCAGCAAGCCCAGAAAATACGAGTTGTTCTACTTTAAGGCCGCAGCGTTCTACCGCCTTAATAATATTGCGTGCCATGTCATTATGGCATGAGATAAGGTGGACACTCACTTCCATTCTTACCCCAGATAAACCAAGCGGATTTTTGATTCCTTCTTGGTAATCAATGGTGAACTCCTGCGGGATCACATGAAGAATTCGCTGTTCATCACCGATTTTAATCGATTTTGCGGTATGGATAGCGCGATCCATGTCTTCTTGAGACACCTCTTCATCAGAAATCGTGCCCATACCTTTTTCAATTCGGCTTGCGATATGCTTACCAGACAACGAAATGAAGACTCGGCTGATCTGGCACTCTGCCATTAATTCAGCTTGATCAATTGCACGTTGTACTGATTTTACAACCGACTCCAAATCATTCACGCCACCTTTATCCATGCCGCGTGAGGGGCTACTACCTGCGCCAATAATATTAATTTGACCGTCTGGTAAAACCTCACCCACTAGAGCCGATACGGTTGCAGTGCCTATATCAAGACCAACAATAATGTTGTCATCAGCGGCCTTAGTCATCTGTACTCTCTTCTAACTCTTGTTCAGGAAACCAACCAACTGCGGCTCCTGTATCGTACCTAAGATCGATATAACTGATTCTTTGCGTGTCACTGCCAAGCTTGTTATAGAGCTTAAAAAAGCGCTCTATACGCTCAAGAAGAGACTCTTTTCCGAGCTCTAATCGAATACCGTTATCAAGGATGATTTGCCAAGCTCGTCGCTCGTTTAATACCAGAGACGATATCGCTAAACCCAATTGCTGAAACTTAGGACTCAAATCACGGTAAGTCTGTAAGACTTCCGGTCCGCTATCTTTGGGTCCGTACAGCTTCACTTTTTCTTCTTGCAACAGAGCAACATCTCCATCAAAAACGAACCCGTTTTTATCTAACAGTTCGTTGCCATTCCAAATGGCTTCTGGTTGATGCTCCGTCAAAAAAACTTTTACTGTATCCGGCCACTGCTTTCGGATTGCGGCATGCGCTACCCATGGCAGAGCTTCGACACTTTGCTGTAATACATCAATATCCTGAGACATAAATGTACCGATGTGATCAATTCGACTAAATGCAGCCTGCACATCGTCAGCTTGGACATACTCCAGTTTCCCCTGAAGTACTATTTTGGAGAGAGGTAACCTTTGGTCATCCCACATCCAACTGATCGCCGCGTACAAAACAGAACTAATTAAAGTCACAACCACAACGAAAAATAACGCACCCAAGATTTTTTCTTGGCGACCACGGTTGTTACCCGTGTTTGGTCGCTCGTCATTCAGTGCAATATTCAACAACGTCTTCGTTTCCTGACTTTTGTCGTGTACTTTTTACCCATATAATTACGCAGAGGTAAAAGTCTTGACTTTAACCTTGGGATTATACTGAGCTCTTGTAAACTATCAAACACTGATAGCAATAAATCACAATGATATTGACGCAAAATCGAGATCTGAGTCTTTATCTGTCCTTCGCATCAACAATATGTGTCAGCCAAGCATCTTGTTTATATTCAATTTAAGACCTGCCAGCTGTTTCGCCACTTTACCAATATCACCCGCACCTTGCGTTAAGATTAGGTCGCCGTCTTGTATAACGTTAGCTAAAACTGAAGGTAATTGCTCGATTTCTGGAACAAAAATCGGATCTACCTTGCCTCGGCTGCGAATTGTGCGACATAAAGCGCGCCCATCAGCACCTGCAATCGGCTTTTCACCCGCTGCGTAAACATCCAGCATGATCAATACATCCACCTGTTCAAGCACATTCGCGAAATCATCGTATAAATCACGAGTACGGCTATAACGGTGCGGTTGGAAAATCATCACCAAACGCTTGTCTTGCCAACCACTGCGTGCTGCATTAATGGTTACATCCACTTCTGTTGGATGATGGCCGTAATCATCAACAAGCATTGCATGGCCGTTGCCAGTATCAAACTCGCCAAGGTGATCAAAACGTCTTCCCGTACCTTGCGTACCAGCCATTGCCTTTAGGATCGCATCGTCTTCAATGTCATCTTCAGTAGCAACCGCAATCGCAGCAGACGCATTCAATGCATTGTGACAACCTGGAATATTCAGCGTGATATCTAAGTTAGCTCGCCCTTTACGTACTACCGTAAATTTGCCTTGCTGCCCCTCTTGACGATAATCTTCAATACGTACGTCGGCATCTTCAGAAAAACCGTAAGTTATCACTTGACGACTAATACGTGGGATTAACTCTCGAACCACAGGATCATCAATGCAAACAATTGCTTGGCCGTAAAACGGTAGATTATGAAGGAAATCGATGAAGGTTTGCTTTAAGGTTTCAAAGTCACCACCATAGGTATCCATATGATCGGCTTCGATATTGGTAACAATGCTCACCATTGGTTGCAAGTGCAGGAATGACGCGTCACTTTCATCTGCCTCTGCAATTAGAATACGACTCGAGCCTAGACGCGCATTTGTACCTGCGCTTTTCACCAAACCGCCATTCACAAACGTTGGATCAAGACCGGCTTCAGAATAGATTTGAGTGACAAGAGCGGTCGTCGTGGTTTTACCGTGTGTACCCGCAACGGCAATACCGTGACGGAATCGCATCAATTCAGCCAACATCTCTGCGCGGCGTACAATAGGGATGCGTAATTCACGTGCCGCCATCACTTCTGGGTTTTCTTCGTTGATCGCCGTTGACACAACAACCACACTTGCTTTTTCTACATTACTGGCTTGATGACCAATAAATACCGTCGCACCTTTTGATACCAAACGCTCTGTCACAGCGTTCTCTGATAGATCAGAACCTGTGATTTGGTAGCCTTCGTTCAACAGCACTTCTGCAATGCCGCTCATGCCCGCACCACCAATACCGATGAAGTGGATGGATTTCACGCGGCGCATCTCTGGCACCATTGCGCGAATCTGAGCTAAGTCTTGTGTATGTTGGATTGTCATCAATTCTATTCTCAATAATTCGGTTAACGCTTTTCGGTCAAAGCGACAATGGCTTGTGCGACAACTCGGTCAGCATTCAATTTTGCAGCGCCACGCGCTTGCTCAGCCATTGTAAGTAAAGCTTGGCGATCCAATTGTTGGATCTGCTGAGTCAGAGACTCAACGGTTAAATCTGGTTGTTCAATCATTTTCGCCGCGCCGCAATCCACCAAGTGGTCTGCATTAAGTGCTTGCTGGCGGTCTTTGTGCATGAATGGAACAAAAATAGCGCCTACACCTGCCGCCGAGACTTCAGAAACGGTTAACGCTCCAGAGCGACAAACTAAAAGGTCAGCCCATGCGTAAGCTTCTGCAACGTCATCAATGAATTCCATTACTTCTGCATTTACCACACCATTAGCTTGGTATGCTGCATTCACTTCTTCGGCGGCACCTTTGCCCGCTTGATGACGAACATAGTAATCTTCGCCCAATTTCGACATCACTTCTGGCAGAGTTTGGTTAAGAATACGTGCGCCTTGGCTGCCACCCATCACCAAAATGCGAATTGGACCTTGGCGCTCTTGCATGCGCTCAATTGGCGCTGCTAATTGAGTCACATCTTCACGAACTGGGTTCCCAACCACTTCGGCATTTGGAAAAGCGCCTGGGAAAGCCTGAAAAACCTTCTTAGCGATTTTCGATAACCATTGGTTCGTTAAACCTGCTACTGCATTTTGTTCATGCAGAACAACAGGAATGCCACTCATCCAAGCGGCAATACCGCCCGGGCCGCTAACATAACCGCCCATACCAAGCACTGCATCTGGCTGCCAGCGTTTCATGTGAGCACGAGCCTGCATAATGGCATTGATAATTTGAAATGGTGCTGCAAGAAGACGTTTAACGCCTTGACCTCGTAACCCTTTCACTTTGATAAAGTCGATTTCAATGCCATGTTTTGGCACCAAATCCGCTTCCATTCGATCCGCCGTACCTAACCAACGGATCTCCCAACCTTGCTCTTGAAGCTGTTTTGCTACCGCCAAACCTGGGAATACGTGACCGCCAGTACCACCAGCCATCACCATCAAACGTTTATTTTGTTTCATTAGCTTGTTGTTCTGATTGTTGTTGCTCGCGTTTCAAGCGGCATTCGTAATCGATACGCAGTAGTATGGACACTGCGACGGACATAATTATTAGACTAGAACCACCATAACTGATGAGTGGAAGTGTTAAACCTTTAGTTGGAACAATACCGGCGGCAGCTCCAACATTAACCAAGGTTTGAAACGCAAACCAAATACCAATTCCGAAAGCCAGATAACCTCCGAACATTTCGCCTTCTTCAAATGCACGCTTGCCGATGTAAACCGCTTTTAGCACCAAGCTAAAAATCAGCATTAAGACCAGCACTACGCCTACGAAACCAAGCTCTTCAGCAAGTACGGCAAACACAAAGTCGGTATGCGCTTCCGGTAGATATTCCAGTTTTTGAATTGAATTACCGAGACCTTGTCCGAACCATTCACCACGACCAAACGCCATCAAAGACTGAGTCAACTGATAGCCACTGCCAAATGGATCTTCCCACGGGTCAAGGAAGGAGGTTACTCGTCGCATACGGTATGGCTCGACGAGAATCAAACCTACTACAGCGCCGATACCTGCCACCATCAAGGCGAGAAACTGGGTTAGTTTTGCACCTGCGATAAAAAGCATGCCAAACAGCGTGACCAGCATCACGACGACCGTCCCCAAGTCTGGCTGACCAAGTAGTAATACTGCGAAGAAGGCAAACACCATGATTGGCTTCATAAAGCCACCAAAGAACGTTTGTCGTACTTCGTCTTGCTTTCGAACTAAGTAACCAGACATGAAGATAAACAGCGATAGCTTCGCGACTTCCGCTGGCTGAAGGTTAAACAGCCCAAGGGGAATCCAACGAGACGCACCATTAACCGACTTACCCGCCAAGAGCACGATGATCAACAGTGCGAAAGAAGCCCAAAGTAAGTAATGGCTCTTCTTAAACCACTCTTGCAAAGGCACTTGCAAAATAACAGCGGAGGTCCCTAACGCCAGCACGAGAAACGTCGCATGACGAAACATAAAGTGGAACGGCTGTTCCGTTAATCGAGAGCTGATTGGAAATGATGCAGAGGTTACCATGACCAAACCAGTCAACATCAAACCCAGTGCAATCCACACTAACTGACGATCAAACATCGCCTCTGGGGCTGGATGCTTGAGCCAATTGCCAATACTGCGTTTAACGTTACCTAAACCCACGAAGTGTGTAACCTTTAATTATGCATATTTCTGAGCAAGAGCAGCGAAAGCATCACCTCTTGCCATAAAGTTGTCGAATTGATCAAAGCTAGCACATGCAGGAGACAGCATCACCATATCACCTGGTTTTAACTGCGAAGATACTTGTTGAATCACATCTTCCATAGTGTCGAAACGTATTGCAGATTCATGCAGTGGCATAAATTCATCGCCATCAGCGCCAAAGCAACACAGTTGCAAGTTAAGCGTCGCGAAGATCGGTTTTAATGGCGAGAAGTCAGCACCTTTGCCAACACCACCAACGAGTAAGTAGAGCTTGCCTGTCGATTCCAAACCAGATAGCGCAGCCATAGTGCTGGCAATATTAGTTGCTTTAGAGTCATTCACCCATTTGACGCCTTGATTATCCGCAACCACCTGGCATCGGTGTGTCAGTCCCGTGTAATTTTTAAGTGCATTCAATGCTTTGTGATAGTTTACGTCCGCAGCTTTTAATAGCGCTAAAGCAACCAGAGCGTTAGATAAGTTGTGCTTACCAACCAACTTAAGCTCATCACTTGCGACAACTCGTTGACCGTGATCGAGCAGCCAAGTACGGTTGCCATCCACCTCGAGACCAAAGTCCTGATTGTCGCTGCCAAATGTCACCAATGGCATCTCTGCGTCTGGGAAGGTTTCTTGATCATCACGGTTCACGACTGCAAGAGCAGCATGGTTAAAAATACGCAACTTAGCTTGTCGATAGTCAGACATGCCTTGATAACGATCCATATGATCTTCAGAAAGATTCAGAAACGCAGCGGCTTTGAGCTTTAAGCTTGACGTCGTTTCTAACTGGAAGCTCGAGAGTTCGAGTACATATAGGTCTGCGTCTTGTTCTAACAAATCCAGAGCAGGCACACCGATGTTACCACCAACGCCAACATCCAAACCTGCAGCCTTAGCCATCACACCTGTGAGGTCGGTTACTGTGCTCTTACCGTTTGAGCCCGTAATCGCAATTACGGGTTTCTGCACCGCCCAAGCGAATAACTCGATATCACCAACTACTGCCGTACCTTTTGCTAAGACGGCTTGGATCTCTGGTGTCGCTAGCGCAATACCAGGGTTGGTCACGATAAGATCCGCGTCAGAAAGCCAGTCCGTATTCCAACCACCACTATGCAGTTGAACACTTTCCGGCAAGCGCTCTGCACCTGGAGGGTTTACACGAGTATCAATGACTTTGACCACAAGTTGTGGCTGATTTTTTCTTAGGTGTTTAACGACAGAGAGCCCGGTAATACCGAGCCCTACGACGACAACACTATGTATGTTTTGCCAACGTTCCATATTTGATCACACTGTAAATCTTGTTCTTGGAAAGCGCGATTAACGCACTTTCAATGTCGCAAGACCAATCAGAACAAGAACCATAGAAATAATCCAGAAGCGCACGATTACGCGAGGTTCTGGCCAACCTTTCAATTCGTAGTGGTGGTGAATTGGTGCCATACGGAAAATACGCTGACCACGTAATTTGTAAGAACCTACCTGCAGGATGACTGATAGCGTTTCCATTACAAATACGCCACCCATGATCACTAACACCAACTCTTGACGAACTAGAACAGCAATGGTGCCCAATGCACCGCCAAGCGCTAGTGAACCTACATCGCCCATGAACACTTGTGCTGGGTAAGTGTTAAACCACAAGAAACCAAGGCCTGCACCTACGATTGCTGTACATACGACAACTAACTCAGATGCATGTGGTAAGTATGGTATATGAAGGTATTCAGAGAAGTTAACGTTACCGGTCGCCCATGCAATAACCGCGAAGCCTGCTGCAACAAGAACCGTTGGCATGATTGCCAAACCGTCTAGACCATCAGTCAGGTTAACCGCGTTACTTGTACCTACAATGACAAAGTAAGTCAGAATGATATACATCAAACCAAGTTGCGGCATGATGTCTTTAAAGAATGGCACCACTAGCTGAGTTGCTGCTGTGTCTTTACCGTAAGCATACAATGCGAAAGCGACGACAAACGCGATCAACGACTGCCAGAAGTACTTCCAACGCGCGATCAAGCCATCGGTATTTTTGCGTACCACTTTACGATAATCATCAACAAATCCGACCGCACCGTAGCCAAGTAAGACTGTCAGTACCGCCCATACGTAAGGGTTGGATAAGTCTGTCCATAGCAAAATCGTGATTGAGATGGCCGCTAAGATCATGATACCGCCCATTGTTGGGGTACCACGCTTACTAAAGTGAGATTCAGGACCTTCGTTACGCACTACCTGACCAATTTGCAGCATTTGCAAACGCTTGATCATGATTGGTCCCATCCATAATGACAGACCTAGAGCGGTTAATACGCTTAGGATTGCTCGAAAAGACAAGTATTCAAACAATCGGAAAAAAGACAGGTATGGCTGTAGCAGCTCGGCAAGCCAAATAATCATTAATAATACTCCTTCAAAGCAGCAGCGACTTCAAACATACGTGCACCATTCGCTCCTTTCACCAATATCGTATGGTTTTCAGGAACGGCTTGGTCTAGATGCTGCTTGATGTATTCAATCATCTCTTGGTGCGTCTCAAAATGAATGCCTTGGCAAAGATCACTGATCACCTTGGCGTCTGCACCATATGTGAGAACATGTTCAAATTTTTGTGGGGCAGCATGTTCCCCGACTTGACGATGAAGTGCAAGACTTTCCTCGCCCAATTCCGCCATATTACCTAAAATCAGCCAGCGTTGACCTGGGAAAGCGGCCAATAAATCAACTGCCGCTTTCATGGCTGGCACGCTCGCGTTGTAGCTGTCGTCAATCAATTTTATCTTTTCGCTCAGCGCTTCAACCTCGACGCGACCTTTCACTTTGTTCAAATGTTTAAGGCCAGCACGAACCTCTTCTAATGTGGCTCCCATTTGTAACGCAATAATAGAAGTAGCGATCGCATTCGCAACGTTGTGTTGACCTATAATACCCAGAGACAGTTCAATTTCTTGTGAGCTTGCTGCGATATGTAAGTCAAAGCTTGCTTCACCTGCGGCGTTCAATACGATGTTAGAAGCGAAGAAGTCTGCATCAGTATTACTTTGTGAAAAAGTAATGACTTTCTTATCTGCTAACACTTCATCCCACTTGGCTTCACCATTGCTGTCTAGGTTAACAATCGCAATACCACCAGCTGAAAGGCCTTGGTAGATTTCACCTTTGGCTTGTTTCACGCCATCGATAGAACCAAAGCCTTCAAGGTGAGCGGCGGCTACATTGTTCACTAACGCGATATCTGGTTTTACTAACTGAGTCGTGTAAGCAATTTCACCTATATGGTTAGCACCAAGCTCAATCACGGCATAATCATCATCCTGCTGTGAGCGCAATAATGTCAACGGAACACCAATATCATTATTGAAGTTACCCGCCGTGAATAACACTTTGCCTTTCAATTGCAGGATACTCGCAACCATTTCTTTTACGGTAGTTTTACCGCAACTTCCGGTGATGGCAACGGTAGGTGTTTTGCATGCTTGATGCACCCAAGAAGCAAACTCACCCAATGCAAGTTTGGTATCCGACACCACAATTTGCGGCACATTCACATCTAAGCGTTTTTCTACGAGTAAAGCACCGGCACCTGCATCTACCGCTTGTTGGCAAAAGTTGTGCGCGTCAAAGCGCTCCCCTACTAACGCGACAAATAGAGCCCCACGATCAATCGTTCGTGTATCAGTAGAAACCGCGTCGATAAGTAGATCGTCGCCGAATCGCTCGCCACGAGTGATGTCTGCAATTTGAGATAACGTTACTTTGATCATGAGGTCAATCCTAAAAGTTGCATTGCGGACTCGCGGTCGGAGTAATGAATCGTTTCGCCATTACGAATCTGATAATCTTCATGGCCCTTCCCTGCTAACAAGATAATGTCGTTTGGCGAAGCATTTTCAATGGCATAAGACAGTGCTTTGAAGCGGTCATGCTGAACAATCGCTTCAGCAGGTTTTGACAGCCCAGCTAACATGTCTTTCACAATCTGAACCGGATCTTCGCTGCGTGGGTTATCGTCAGTCAACACCACTCTGTCACCTAGACGCTCTGCAATTTCCGCCATCATTGGGCGCTTACCTGCATCGCGATCGCCACCGCAGCCAAAAATAGCCCACAGCTGGCCTTCACAATGAACTCGTAAAGCTTGCAGCGCTTTTTCTAAAGCATCAGGAGTATGGGCATAATCGACCACGACTTTGGCACGATCCTCAGTTTGGAACAACTCCATTCGGCCGAGTACAGGTTGCAGTTGACCTGCGGTTTCGAGTAACGCTTGTTTCTCTTTACCTAAGCTTAATAAGGTCGCAAAAGCGAGCATTAAGTTGGTTGCATTAAACTCACCAATCAAAGGCGCGTGCAATTCACCTGAGCCAAATTTACCATCGAACTTAATAGTAATCCCTGACTCCGCGTAACTGACTTCCGTCGCCCAAATTGCGCTTTCAAATTCAGTGTACGGCTTGAGCGAGACAGCGATCGCATTACTTAACTGCGACGCCCATTGATGACCGACTTCATCATCAACATTGATAATGGCACGTTCACATTGGTGTTGCGTGAACAACCCAAGCTTTGCATTGGCATACGCTTCCATCGTGCCATGATAATCTAAGTGGTCACGACTTAAGTTAGTAAACACGCCCGCCGCAAATGATAATGCTTTGACACGACCTTGCGTCAGGCCATGAGAAGATACTTCTAGCGCGGTGTATGTGGCTTGTTGATTTGCGAGAGAGGAGAGCGTTTTCTGAATTTCAACGGCATTCCCCGTTGTATTCGCAGCTTGTTGCAAGTTATTGAGGAAGCCATTTCCTGTTGTTCCCATTACCGCCGCTTTATGGTCAAGCAGTTCTAGCCATTGCGCTATTAACTGGGTAATAGTGGTTTTGCCGTTGGTGCCGGTGACACCAATCAAATCCATATCAGGGTAAGCATAAAGCTTTCCAGCAATCGCGGATAAACGTTGGTCCAACCTATCAATGTAAATGACGGGAACATCATCAATGATTTCCACCGTACCATGTGTTTTGACATCGCAGGCTTGCGCCAGGGCTGCATTTGCACCTTGCTCAATTGCAGAGGCAATGAATTTACGCCCATCCACAACATGGCCAATCACTGCTACAAACGTGGTTCCAGGTTGAACTCTTCGGCTGTCGAGCTCCAATTCAGAAACAAGAACGGACGATAAGCTAGGGCAATCCACCCAAGGGGAAAGCAGCACGTCCATACTGATGGCTTTAGTCATATTTGTTCTCCGAGCTTTGGCTCAGGTTTTCTTAATTTTGTTTGCTCAGTAAACCACAGGGCTTACTGTTGGAATTTGTTTTCGTCAGGTGCAACATTGAGTATTTGTAGCGCGCCTTTCATGATTTCAGAGAAGACAGGAGACGCTACCGAACCACCATAGTAGTCATCACCTTGAGGCTCGTTTACGATCACTACTAAAGCAATTCGCGGATCGCTAACCGGAGCAAGCCCAGCCGTGTAGGTGATGTACTCGTCGCTGTACCCACCGGCAGAAGCTTTACGTGATGTACCTGTTTTCGCTCCCACTCGATAACCAGGAACTGCCGCTCTGCGAGCCGAGCCCCCTTTTTGAGTTACGGTTTCCAACATGTCTAATACTTGACGCGCATACTTCGCACTCACCACTTGGCGTGACATGTCATGATCATTGCTTTCGATAATATGAATAGGCTCGTATTTGCCAAGGTTTCCAAGCGTCGCATAAGCATGGGCTAGCTGGATTGGTGTAATTGATAGACCATAACCAAACGCAATCGTGGCGCGCTCAATTGGCGACCAACGAGTTCGTGTAGGAAAAATACCCGTCACTTCCCCGACTAGGTTTAGGCCAGAAAGCTCACCAAAACCCACTGAACTGTACAGCCCAAGAAGCGCCTCTACCGGCATTTGCATTGCTAGCTTCGTCACACCGATATTACTCGACTTTTTAAGGATCGTGGTCAAGCTCGCTTTGCCTACGCGAGAGACATCTCTGACTCGACTACCACCTAAACGTAGGACACCATTACCGGTATCTACGATGGTATCTTTATCAGCTATCCCATTTTCTAAGGCGGCTAAAATAACGAAAGGCTTAATGGTCGAACCGGGCTCCATTGAGTCTGTGATCACTCGGTTACGCATTTGATAGCTTTGCCAATCGCTACGATTGTTAGGGTTGTAAGAAGGAGCATTAACCATGGCCAATACGGCGCCCGTTTTTACATCCAACATGACAACGGAACCTGAAGTGGCGCGGTGGTCCGCAACGGCTTGCTTAATCGCACGATACGCAATCGCCTGTAGGCGCTGATCGATGGTTAACTGAAGTGATTTACCTTCTTGCTTGTCTTGCCAAGCAATGTTTTCCACAACACGACCATAACGGTCTTTACGAATAGTTTTCTTACCCGCCGCGCCAGTGAGCCATTCATCGTAGCTACGCTCCACACCTTCTAGGCCATGCCCGTCAATGCCTGTTACACCGACTAAGTGAGCACTAACCTCACCTGCAGGATAATAACGACGAGATTCCGACTTAAGGCCAATACCTGGCAGCTTTAGCTCACGAATATAGTTCGCCATGGCCGGACTGACCTGGCGCTGCAAGTAGATAAAGCGGCGTTTTTCATTGCGCTTGATTTTGTCTATTAACCCTTGTCGGTCAATACCAAGAACATCCGCTAATGCATGCCAACTTTTGGTCTGGCTTAACGCGTTTTCTTTAAATATCGTGGCAGGATCTGCCCAAACCGCCTCAACCGGTACACTGACAGCAAGCGGCTCACCATTTCGATCCGAAATAATACCGCGAGCAGAAGGAATGGATTTAACACGAACCGAACGTAGGTCACCTTGTTTAATCAGGTTATCTGGCTCAATGATTTGGATGTAGGCTACGCGTGCCACCAAAAGGGCAAATGCACAAAAAACAAAAAACAGTAATAGATGGAAGCGCCAACGAATCAAGAAAGATTCTTCGACCGCCACTTTCACTGCTTTGTTATCGGTTTTCTTATCCCCCGTAGCCGCTTTCTCTTTTGCTACAGGTTTACGCTTATTGGCTTGTTTCGTGTTGGATTTTTTTCTAATCATTTGAGCGTGACAACCACTTCTTTATCGCCATCAGGTCGTTTCATTTCAAGTTCTTTTTTGGCAAGGTCTTGAACACGACTGTGTTCCGCGAGGGCAGTTTCTTCCAACATTAAGTTACGCCATTCGCTATCTAATCGTTCTCGTTCAACCAACGTATGGTCTTTCTCGGTGATCGCTTGACGCGCATGGTGGGTAGCAAATACCACTCCCATTGCCGATGCCACGATCAATAGCAACAACAGTAATGGCCAGCGACCAACAGTGAGGAGATCCGTTGCAATCAACTTAGCAAGATTAGGAGTGGATTTCGTCATAATAATTAAAGCTTTTCTGCAATTCTTAACACAGAGCTGCGCGAACGAGGGTTCATTTCAATTTCTTGTTTGCTTGGTTTAATCGCTTTGCTCACCGCTTTCATATTCGCACTACCAAGAGCACGAATTTGCTCTTCCGTCATTGGAATACCGTGTGGCACTTCAGGCCCTTTGCTCTCTTTACGGATAAAACGTTTGACCATACGGTCTTCCAGAGAGTGGAAGCTAATCACAGATAAACGGCCTTCAGGAGCAAGAATGCTCGCCGCGCCTTTAAGTGCCGTATCAATTTCTTCTAACTCACTGTTGATGTAAATACGAAAAGCCTGGAAAGCACGAGTCGCAGGGTGTTTTTTCTCTTTAAAACTTTTCGGTGCGGCATCTGAAATCAATTTTGCCAGCTGACCAGTGCGAACCATTGGCTCATTTTCTTCATCTTCACGGTAGGCAACAATCGCTTTTGCAATACGGCGCGCATGTTTATCTTCCCCGAACTCGCGAATGACCCAAGTGATATCATCGAGGTCTGCTTCCATCAACCATTGAGATACTGGAATACCTGATGTCGGGTCCATACGCATATCTAGCGGACCATCTTTCATAAAGCTAAAGCCACGCTCTGCGTCGTCTAACTGAGGAGAAGAAACGCCTAAATCCAGAAGAACACCATCCACTTTTCCAACTAGCCCATACTCTTCAGCATACTCAGCAATACCAGAAAATGGACCATGAATAATGGTGAAGCGAGGGTCATTGATTTTGCCTGCCTCAGCGATCGCTTGAGGGTCACGGTCGATACTGTACAGTCGGCCATTTTCACCGAGTTTAGATAGAATTGTCCGGCTGTGACCGCCACGGCCAAATGTTCCATCAATATAGACGCCGTCTGGTTTGATAGCTAAGCCATCAATGGATTCATTTAATAACACGGAAATATGTTGGAAGGTTTCGGTCATAGCTTTCTCGTTGAATGATCTTGAAGCGATTCTTTAGTGTACTGATTTCCTACATCATCGCCACCACAAGTCTAAAGTTAGACGTGATTTACGCCAAGTTTATTGGTAATGACATAGTTTGCGTCAATTAAATGCAAAAAACCCATCACTACCGAAGTAGAGATGGGTCTCGAATAGGTGGAGCCGACACATAAGCCGGGTTCTGTTCCGCTTGCGCGGCGGTAGCCATTCGTCTAGGCCAGCAATCACTCACTGGCTCGAGCAACCTACCCGCCTCCTTACGCGAGCAACGCAATGTGGAGGCCTATTTGGTCTTGCTTCAGGTGGAGTTTACCCTGCTACGAACTATTGCTAGTCGTCCGGTGCGCTCTTACCGCACCCTTTCACCCTTACCTGTACCCTTACGGGCCATCGGCGGTCTTCTCTCTGCTGCACTTGTCGTAGGCTTGCGCCCCCCAGGCGTTACCTGGCACCTTGCTCTATGAAGCCCGGACTTTCCTCCCCTTTGTCAGTCTCCCGAAGGACGTCAACGTCAGTCTCCCAAAGGGACTTCGACGTCAGTCTCCCGAAGGACATCAACAAAGCAGCGACTACCCAGTCAGCTCCGAGGGCGGATTGTATAGAGTTCTCACTTCAGAGTCTAGTTAGATCACAGATATGATGAAATGAATGCACTAAGTGATGACTTTTTAGTCAGCGCGCCAAAAATAGATAATAAAAAGGCCGATTCCTAAACATCAGCCCTCATTGACCATTTATCTCGCTAGCGGCACTTAGTCTAAGTTTTCTAAGCCCCATTTATATAGCGCATTCTTCTTCAAGTTATGTATTTCTGCCACCAAAGCAGCTGCTTTTTTCAAAGGCAGCTCTTTGGTCAAAATCCCTAACGTGCGTAAAGCATCTTCAGGTAGTGAGTCGTCTGTTGTTTCACGATGGCCATGTACCAACAATACCATTTCACCACGCTGTTGGTTATCGTCACTTTTCACCCATTTAATCAGCTCACCTAACGGCATGCCTTGAATGGTTTCAAAGGTTTTTGTTAGCTCTCTTGCCAACACAACTTCTCTATCTGGGCCAAGAACGTCTAACATGTCTTGTAGAGAGTCTAAAATACGGTGCGGTGACTCGTAAAAAATACACGTACGCTCTACCGAAGCAATCTCTAGGAATTTATCCTTACGACCTTTGCTTTTCGGTGGTAAAAAACCTTCGAAGCTAAAGCGATCAGATGGCAAGCCAGAGGCACTTAACGCCGTAATGACCGCACAGGCACCTGGAAGAGGCACAACTCTAACGCCCGCTTGACGACATTTTGTCACCAAATGGTATCCTGGGTCGCTGATAAGTGGCGTACCAGCGTCAGAAACTAATGCGATAGACTGACCGGAAAGCAGCTTTTCTACCAAAACTTGTGCTTTTTGCTGCTCATTGTGGTCATGTAGAGCAAAAGTTTTGGTTTGAATATTGAAGTGAGACAGTAATTTGCCCGTATGTCGAGTATCCTCAGCGGCAATGATGTCCACAGTCGACAGAATTTCGATAGCACGTTGGGTGATATCCGCTAAATTTCCGATTGGAGTCGGTACGATATAGAGAGTTGGCCCCTCATTCGGCAACTTATTTTTATCTGTCATTTGTTTACCATCACTTCAACGATTAATATAGAGACAATTTTGTACAAAATTATAGAGAACTCACGGCAATGATTAACCATAAGAGACTCAGTGTACCACGCATACTTACTCCTGTTGCACTAGCAATTACGCTCGCCGCCTGTTCTTCAGGTCCAAGACAGCCTGATGGCGTTGATGTAACACTTGAGCCTACTCAGTCTGTTCAGAACTATATGATCCAAGCTGATAGCACGGAAGGCAGTTTACAAAATGACTGGTTGATCATGGCAACCAAAGCCGCGATTCAAGCAAACCAGTTTGATCAAGCAGAAATGTTGATCAAGCGCCTGGCTCGTCAACAGTTAACCGAAGTTCAGCAAGCAGAGTGGCAACTAGCGCGTGCGACCATACAGCAAAAACAGGGTAATTACTCTCAGTTGCTGCAATTGTTGAATTTTAAACCTTGGTGGAAGTTACCAAATGAGCAATGGAAAGACTATTACTTGATGCGTGCCGACGCTTATCAAGGTCTTAACCAAGCGTTTGAGGCAAACCGCCAACTGGTTGCATTTGGCCAATATGCATCGTCCGCGGAGCAGAGAGAGATTTCTAGCCGTATTTGGATGAACTTTGGCAGCTATTCCGAGTACGAACTGACCTCATTAGAAACAGAGCCAAATGAAGATGTTTTGGATGGTTGGCTACAACTCGCTATTTATGCGAAAACGTTGTCGGGCAACTTATCTCAACTAAAAAATACCCTAGAACGCTGGTTAAACGAGAACCCATCGCACCCAGCCGCTATCTACACACCAGAAGAGATTCAAAACATTCTCTCTCTAGACATCGTTAAACCAAACAACACCGCTTTGTTACTGCCGCTTACTGGTAAATTCTCGCCACAAGCGCAATTAATTCGTGATGGTTTTGTGTTTGCGATGATGAATGATCGTAACCGTGATCCAAGCGCTACCCTCACGGTAATAGACACTAATGCGTATAACGCCGACCAAATTAAACAACGTTTGATCAATGAAAACATCGACTTTGTTGTTGGTCCCCTAGAAAAAGAAAACGTTGAGCTATTGCACACAACCATGGATGGCTCAGAAAATGGTCCTACGATTCCAGCCCTTGCGCTAAATATTCCCGAAGATGTGCAACCAGATAGCAATATTTGCTACTTGGCATTATCACCAGAACAAGAAGCCGCACAAGCAGCGAAACACTTGTTCAGCGAAGGCTATAACTTCCCTCTGATCCTGGCACCAAAGGGCAGCTTTGGTGAGCGCGTAACTGAAGCGTTCAACAAAGAATGGCGCAAGTACAGCTCTAATAAAGTCGCAGCAAGTTATTTTGGCGACAAGCGCCAACTTCAAAAAGACATCAATGAAGTATTTGGTCTGCAAGAAAGCAAACAACGTATTGCTCAGATGCAATCACTAATGCGTATCAAGCTTGAAACACAGCCACGTAGCCGTCGTGATGTCGATGCGGTTTATATTGTTGCTAGAAGCACGGAACTGACTTTGATCAAGCCATTTATTGAGGTAGCGATTAACCCAGACGCCAAAGCTCCTCAAATTTTCTCTAGCTCGCGTAGCAACAGTGGCGGCGCGACTTACGAAGATCTAACAGGCATCATCTACAGCGATATCCCATTACTGATTGACCCAGACCCTAGCGTGACCGCTGAAATGAACGAGCTGTGGTCAGAGCAATCTAACATGGAAAAACGTTTGAAAGCACTGGGTATGGATGCGTATAAATTGATTGGGGAGCTGCCACAAATGAAGGTCGTTCCGGGCTACTCAGTTGGCGGCCAAACCGGTATTTTAAGTATCGACAATAATTGTGTTGTACAGCGTGAGCTAAGCTGGGCTGAGCGTGGGGCTCTTTAGTAAGCGCCAAATCGGAAATCAATATGAAGCTCTGGCGAAGCAGTATTTACAACGCCAGGGCTTAAACTTTATTGAACAAAATTTTCTGACTAAGGTCGGTGAGATTGATTTAATCTTCCAACAAGGTGAAACTATTGTGTTTGTTGAAGTCAAATACCGTAAGAACAATCACTTTGGCTCGGCAGCAGAAATGGTGACGCACGCTAAAATGCGCAAGCTAGTCAAAACCGCACAAGTTTGGCTTAGCCAACAAAAGCGCTTAAAACACAATATCGATTATCGATTTGATGTCATCGCCATTCATGATAATGGGCGAGATATCAACTGGATAGAAAACGCAATCTCTGAAGGATAAGCGATGCTAGACAGCATTAAAGACAGCTTTACAGAAAGTATTCAAATTCAAATCGCAGCAGCAGAGGCGCTGCCTGATGCCATTACTCATGCAGCTCAAGCGATGGTGTCGAGCCTGCTTAATGGCAATAAAATTTTATGTTGTGGTAATGGCGGCAGTGCTTCAAACGCTCAACAATTTGTTTCTTGTCTTTTAAACCGTTTTGAAACTGAGCGCCCTAGCCTACCAGCAATGGCCTTAACCGCCGATAATACCACCCTAACCGCAGTGGCCAACGATTACCACTACCAGGAAATCTTCTCAAAACAGGTACGAGCGTTTGGTCAACCAGGCGACATTTTGCTTGCCATGTCGACTAGCGGTAACAGTAAAAATATTATCAAAGCGATGGAAGCAGCCGTAACTCGAGACATGACGATTATCGCGCTAACAGGAAAAGATGGCGGAGAGATGGCAGGACTGCTCGGTGAGAACGACGTCGAAATTCGTATTCCATCACACCGCACTGCACGTATTCACGAAGTACATATGGTAACACTCCATTGCCTTTGTGATCTTATTGACCAAGTGCTTTTCCCTGCTCACGAAGAGTAACCAAGACTGAGAGTCAGAATTATGATACGTAGCCTTGTTATCTTATTAACAGCATTGAGTTTAAGTGGTTGCGCAGGTTTGTTTATCGCAGGTGCAGCAACCACAGCGAATATTGTCACGGACACACGCACGACAAAACAAATCTGGCAGGACAATAACATCGAATTCGAAGTTGCGGCGATCGGCAATAAAGCACCGTTTAAAGGTGAAGTTCGTGTCGTTGCCAGTTCATATAATGGGACTGTAGTCCTTATGGGACAAGCTCCGACACAAGACCTTATCCTTACTTTAGAGCGAAGGGCTCGAGAAGTTAGTGGTGTAAAAGTCATACACAATCAAATCAAACAAAAAGAGCCACTCACTGTTACCCAGATTAGCAATGACAGCTGGATCACAACCAAAGTAAAGTCAGCTTTGCTTACTGATTCTGAGCTTAATGGTGTTAAGGTTAAAGTGATCACCGAAGATGGCGACGTTTTTCTGTTTGGTTATGTCACGCCAGAGCAAGGCGATCGAGCGACAGAAATCGCGCGTAATATCTCAGGCGTAAAACAAGTCATTAAAGGGTTCCAATACGGCGAAATGGAGCCTGTTGAAGTAGACTTACCGAGTGACGGTGTACAAACAATAGAAAGTGAGGCAAGTACAGAAAGTGAAAAGAACGTCGAAGTCTTTACGATTAGTGAGTAATTTCCAAAGTCTGGCTTGAAATCATCTTCAACAAGTTAAAAAGAAAAAAGCAGCGTAACGCTGCTTTTTTATTATTTAATCACTCTTAAGCTTGGTTTGCCTTTTGGTCGAGGAGCATCGTCCTCTTCGGCATCTGAATCAGAAACTAACTCAGAAGGCTCATCGCTAACCGTTGTGAACGATGGGGATGATTCTTCCTCGGTCATCGCTTCTTCTTCGATGTGAGTGTACGCTTCTTCTGGTTCAAACATAGTACCAGCACCATTCTCACGTGCATAAATAGCTTGAACAGCATACACAGGCACGATCACTGAGTGCGGACGACCGCTAAAGCGAGCATGGAAGGTAATCGCATCATTACCTAACTCAAGATTACCCACTGCACGTGGCGCAATATTCAAAATAATTTGACCATCTTGAATAAATTCAACCGGGACACGCACCCCTGGCATTGTTGCATCCACAACCAAGTGAGGAGTCAAGTCATTGTCTACTAACCAGTCGTAAAATGCGCGAAGCATATACGGGCGGCGAGCAGTCATTTTTGCAATATCCATAACGTGTTTTAAATCGCTTAGCGAACTAGGCGCATTTCACGTTCAGCTTCAGTCAAAGAAGCAAGGAACGAATCACGTTCAAATACGCGGTTCATGTATACCTTGATTTCTTTTGAACCAGGGCCAACAAGATCGATACCAAGTTGAGGCAAACGCCACAATAGTGGAGCTAGGTAACAATCGATCAAGCTGAATTCTTCGCTCATGAAGTACTCATATTCAGCAAAAATTGGCGCTAACGTCAGAAGATCATTACGCAGCTTTGTGCGTGCTTTTTCTGATTCTTCCGCATTACCTTTCATCACTTTTTCAGCGAGTGAATACCAGTTGCGTTCGATACGGTACATCATCAAGCGGCTGTTGCCACGAGCAACAGGGTAAACCGGCATTAGAGGTGGATGAGGGAAACGCTCGTCCAAGTACTCCATGATGATTTTTGAATCGTAAAGAGCTAGCTCACGGTCAACAAGAGTTGGCACTGATTTATATGGGTTTAGCTCAACAAGCTCAGCAGGAAGGTTTGCTTCGTCAACAAGCTCAACTTCAACACTTACGCCTTTTTCAGCTAGTACAATGCGAACCTGATGGCTATACAAATCTGATGCACTTGAGAAAAGAGTCATCACAGAACGTTTATTGGCAGCTACAGCCATGGAGCCCTCCAGTACACTTACAAATAAAAACAATGGAGGCTAAGCCTCCATTGTACATCAATTAAAATTAGGAATTAGCACGGTATTTTAGCACAATTAATGCACATCGCGCCAATACTCTTTCTTGAGCATCACAACAACGATGGTTAGAAGCACTAAGAAGCCCATTACCCACCAGCCTAAAGCATGACGCTCAAGCTGCACTGGGTCACCTGAATAAACTAAGAAGTTAACGAGATCGCCAACCGCTTTGTCATATTCGCCTTCACTCAGCTCACCCGTGCCATCGGTTTCAGTACCAACAACAACTTGTACTTCTTCGCCATCTACGATTTTCGTATCGTAAATCGGCGTCGGGATGCCCTGTAGCTCTTCAAGTACATGCGGCATACCAACACTCGGGAAGACGATGTTGTTCACGCCGAATGGACGAGATGGATCAACATAGAAAGAGCGTAAGTAAGTGTATAACCAATCAGCACCACGAACTCGTGCAACCAACGTAAGATCTGGTGGTGGAGCACCAAACCAGTTTGCCGCTTGCTTCGGTGGCATAGCATTGACCATTAGATCACCGATTTTCGCTTCAGGATTGAAAATCAGGTTTTCTTTCATTAAGTCTGTTGGAATTTCCAAGTCTGTTGCTACACGCTCGTAACGCTGGTATTGCGTAGAGTGACAAGCAAAACAGTAGTTCATGAACAACTTCGCGCCGTTTTGTAGCGAAGCTTTATCCGTAAGGTCAACATTCGCTTTATCCAGCGGAACATTGGCCCCAGCTGCCATCGCTAGTGATGGCAACATAGCAAATAGAATTACAATCCACTTCTTCATTTGAATGTCACCCTCTCTGGTAATGGTTTGGTTGCTTCATTTTTGCTGTAGAAGAACAGCAACACAAAGAACATGAAGTAACACAAGCTAAAGATCTGAGATAGTAGTGTGTACGTTGGTGTCGCAGGTAACGCACCTAAAATACCCAGAGCGATAAAGGCGATAGTGAACTGAACAATATTCAATAGATGAAGTTTGCTACGGTAACGGTATGAACGAACTTTACAACGATCCAACCAAGGTAGAACAAACAGCACTGCAATTGACGCGCCCATTAGGATAACACCTAATAGTTTGTCTGGAACCGCACGTAAGATTGCGTAGAACGGCGTGAAGTACCATACCGGAGCAATATGCTCTGGTGTCTTCAGTGGGTTTGCAGCTTCAAAGTTAGGCGGCTCAAGGAAGTACCCACCCATTTCTGGGTTAAAGAACAGCACGTAACAGAAGAAGAACAAGAAACCAGCGACACCGACCAAGTCCTTAACCGTGCCGTACGGATGGAAAGGAATCGAATCAATGATGTCATATTTCTTCGTATAGTAATCGTGGAACTTGAATTGCGTTTTGTAATCGTCGCCCATTGAGCCTTTTGGCAGCTTAGTTTCGATACCATCCGGGTTGTTTGAGCCTACTTCGTGCAGCGCCAATACGTGCAGAACAACAAGAAGAAGCAAAACAATAGGCAGGGCAATAACGTGTAGTGCGAAGAAACGGTTTAGCGTTGCACCAGAGATGATGTAGTCACCACGAATCCAAAGCGTTAGGTCATCACCGATAACAGGAATAGCACCAAACAGGGAAATGATTACCTGTGCACCCCAGTATGACATCTGACCCCATGGAAGTAGGTAACCCATGAACGCTTCAGCCATGAGAACAAGAAAGATCAACATACCGAAGATCCACAATAGTTCACGAGGTTTTTGGTATGAACCGTAGATCAAACCACGGAACATGTGAAGATACACAACAACGAAAAACGCTGACGCGCCAGTGGAATGCATGTAACGCAGAAGCCAACCGTACTCTACATCACGCATAATGTATTCGATAGACGCAAATGCACCGTCACCTGAAGGAACATAGTTCATCGTTAGCCAAATACCCGTTAGGATTTGGTTAACAAGAACCAGCATCGCCAGAGAACCGAAAAGGTACCAAAAGTTGAAGTTCTTAGGCATTGGGTATTCAGACAAATGCTTTTTATAAGCATTCATTGCAGGAATACGCTTTTCAACCCAATCTAACATTGCTTGCATTATGCATCTCCCTCATCAACACCCACAATGAGCTTGGTATCGCTCAAATACATGTGCTTAGGAACGACAAGGTTCAACGGAGCAGGTACTCCTTGGAACACTCGACCAGCCATGTCGAACTTAGAACCATGACAAGGACAGAAGAAGCCAGATCTTACGCCCTGCACCTGCTCTGAGAAAGAGTCAGGTAGATAGGTTGGTGAACAACCTAAGTGGGTACAGAAACCAACTGCGACGAAAAACTCTTCCTTAATCGAACGAAACTCATTCTGAGCGTACTCAGGCTGCTGCTCCATTTCAGATTGTGGATCGCGAAGCTTATCACCGATCGATTTTAAGTTATCCAGAACGCTTTGAGTGCGGCGAACAATCCATACAGGTTTTCCCTGCCACTCAACACGAACCAGCTGACCTGGTTCAATTTTACTTATATCCACTTCCACCGGTGCGCCCGCCGCTTTGGCTTTAGCACTCGGATTCCATGATTTGATAAAAGGCACGGCGACGGCGACTGCCCCTAACCCACCAACAACTGCCGTTGTAGCGGTTAGAAAACGCCTGCGACCGTTATTTAAAGGCGCGTTGCTCATCCAAACATTCTCCCATTTGCTCCCTTTGGATCGTTATTATTCCGCTTATAAGAGCATGGCTAACAAATAATGAATTTAGTTCTATTTATTGGAGGGAAATGATAAAGAAAACCCTACTTTTTGACAAGATAAAGCTACCTTTTTGTAACATTTGTGAGGCAAATCGCTCGCGTCGTCACAAAAGCGGCAGAATTATAAAAAATTGATGTGATTTGTAACAAGAAAGCACCACATAGAAGCCCCGCTGAAAGCAGATAAAACCTTTTATCTTGGTAGTTTTCAGTTAATTACACAGAGAAATATTTCGTATTACGCGTTCAGCTTACTGTGTTTATATTTTCAATTTTGTAGCACGCAGAATGCTCAAAAAGGAGCGTAAGTCATTTTAAAACATGTTACAGGAAGAATAAGATACAAAGACATTCTTGCTGATGAATACATCTATGCTGCATCGCAAGAGAAAGCGTGGTGAGTCGCGATTAAATAAGGCACAGATATAAAACGGCACTGGCAACCTTTCGACGAAGAGGACGAATAAGAAGGCCTGCTCGGAGTGTGATGATAAGTGAAGGCTGTTCGTTGCTTTAAATACAAAAAAGCCCGGCATAGAGCCGAGCTTTTGGTACACAGTTTCCAGAGTAACTCTGAAAGCATAATTCCCGATAAGAGGAAATTAACGCTTAGAAAACTGTGGACGACGACGTGCTTTACGTAGACCAACTTTCTTACGTTCAACGCAACGAGCGTCACGAGTAACGTAGCCAGCTGCGCGTAGAGCAGGACGTAGAGACTCATCGTATTCCATAAGCGCGCGAGTGATACCGTGACGGATAGCACCAGCTTGACCAGAAATACCGCCGCCTTTAACTGTTACGTAAAGGTCTAGCTTTTCAGTTAGTTCAACTAGCTCTAGAGGTTGTTGTACAACCATACGTGCTGTTGGACGACCGAAGTATTCGTCAAGGTTACGCTTGTTTACTACAATGTTACCGCTGCCTGGTTTAATGAAAACACGTGCAGCTGAGCTTTTGCGACGGCCAGTGCCGTAGTATTGATTCTCTGCCATTTTCGAAATCCCCAATTAGATGTCTAGTACTTGTGGTTGTTGAGCAACATGGTTGTGCTCAGCGCCCGCGTAAACTTTTAGCTTACGGTACATAGCACGGCCTAGAGGACCACGTGGAAGCATGCCTTTAACTGCAAGCTCAAGAGCCATCTCAGGTTTACGATCGATCAACTTTTCAAAAGTGATAGATTTTAGACCACCTGGGAATTCAGAGTGACGGTAGTACACTTTGTTCTTAGCTTTGTTACCAGTTACAGCAACTTTCTCAGCGTTGATAACGATGATGTAATCACCAGTGTCAACGTGAGGAGTGTATTCAGCTTTATGTTTGCCACGTAGGCGAGATGCAATTTCACTTGCTAGACGGCCAAGAGTTTTACCTTCAGCGTCTACAACGTACCAGTCGCGTTTTACAGTTTCTGGTTTAGCAACGAAAGTTTTCATGCTAACAATAACCCGTTAATTAAATTTTAAACTTTAAAGGAACACCCAATAGTGCTCCCACACTGTCTAAGAGCCCAGTCATCACCCCTTCGAGTCGTTGGTACTCTCGACCTTCAATTTCGAAATAACTTCGATAATCAGGTCTGCAGTAACGGTGGGTCGCAGGATTATAGAGAAGAGCGAAGAAAAAATCACCTTTTTTTGCGCCAAATCACTAATTTTTTCTTCACTTTTTTAAGAACCCATTGGATCTAGGCCAAATGTTCACGCGCGAGATACTCATGACTTTGCATCTCAGTAAGCCGAGACAAACAGCGCTTAAATTCGAACTCTAACTGCCCGTCAGTATATAAGTCGGCCATTGGCACTTCAGCAGAAATAATCAACTTAACATTGCGCTCGTAAAACTCATCGACCAGCGCGATAAAGCGTCTCGCCGCATCATCGATTTTTCGGTTCATTTGTTGAACATCTGCCAGTAATACCGTGTGGTAAATACGAGACAATTCAATGTAGTCATTTTGACTGCGAGCAGTTTGACACAACTGAGCAAACGACGCATGCAGCACCCCGTCGCTTGCTTCAATCACCGCTAGTTGACGGTGGTTAACTTCGATTTGATGAGCAACAAACTGACGCTCTCCAGTCAGCTGCTGATAATATTTGTTAAGGTTTATGCTAGCCTGCTCATCAAGCGGGTAATGGTATATTTCAGCCTGTTCTAACGTTCTTAAGCGATAATCAACGCCACTATCGACATTCAACACTTCACAACGTGCCAAAATCATATCGATCGCGGGCAAAAAGCGCGCTCTTTGCAAACCGTTACGATATAAGTTCTGCGGCTCGATGTTTGAAGTCGCGACTAGGATCATCTGCCGCTTGAACATTTCTTGAAGTAGCGTTGCAAGGATCATCGCATCAGTAATGTCGGAAACAAAAAATTCATCAAAGCAAACCACATCGGCTTCTTCTTTAAATTTATCCGCCACTTTTGATAGAGGATTTTCGACATCACCTAACAGCTTCAACTCATCATGTACTCGATACATAAATCGATGGAAGTGGACGCGCATTTTTCTTTGGGTCGGTAAAGCATCAAAAAATGCATCCATAAGGTAGGTTTTACCGCGACCTACCCCACCCCAAAAGTAAAGACCTTTTGGTGGTTCAGGCTTGTCGATTTTTTTCCCCATTAGCTTTTGCCATTTGGAAAGCTGAGGAACAGGCGCTGACTGAAATTCAACGATAGCATGGTAAAGCTTGTCTAATGCAACGACCGCTTGATACTGAGCTTCATCACGCTGAAACCCGTGTTCTGCTATGTCTTTTTGATATTGTTGTAGTGGTGTCATCGTATTAAGTCGTATAGAGGTATAGAGAAAAGGGTTACCTCGGGGTCAACTTTGAGAATAGAGAGAAGTAGTTATCAGTCCCCGAAGACATACTGCTATTTTTCTTTATCGGCTGTTCAAGCCATAGTAACATGGACGAGCACCGCGTGTAACTAAGTAGTAAAAGACTTGTTAAAACAACTATAAGGAGCAGTTATGCCTTGGATTTATGCCATTGTGGGTTTGCTGGTCGGTACAATCGTAGGCGTAGTCATTAGTAGACTAACCACCCCTGAATACAAGAAACAAAAGTCTGTGCAGAAAGAACTTGAAGCGGCCAAGTTTGAATTAGAGCAACAACGTCAAGAGCTCGTCGATCATTTTGCACAAACCGCAGAAATGTTGGACACCCTAGGTAAAGATTACACCAAGCTATACCAACATATGGCCAAGACCTCTTCTGAGCTTTTGCCAAACTTACCAGAACAAGACAACCCGTTTGATAAGAAAACGGCAATGTCGTCTGAAACCATTGCAGAAGATCAACCAGAGTTTAACGAACAACCAAAAGACTACGCTAATGGCGCCACCGGTCTTTTGAAGGATCAAGAGAAAGAAATCATTAATGCTCCCGAAGCGGTAACCGCAAAAGCATCATAATCTTCTCTTACTTCTATCTAGGGCCGATACATTTGTATCGGCCCTTTTTTGAACTTTTTCCCCTCACCTTCGCTCTAACTTGGATGTGCACTGCCTCCCCCTTTTGATTGTCCGAACTAGACCCTATATTAGTTATTAACAAAGTGAACTAACCGTTCGGATATTTCTTTTTGGCAGACATGTTTCAAGAGGAGTTATTGGATGAAAAAACCACTGCTTGCGCTCACCGTTCTATCTCTGAGTTTGGGTTCGATTATTGCACCAGTTCAAGCCACTGCCGCATTACCTTTGAATGTGGATGGCCAACAGTTACCTAGCTTGGCACCAATGCTTGAGAAGGTGACCCCAGCTGTTGTGAGTATTGCTGTAGAAGGTAAACAAGTACAAACCAGTCGCATTCCCGAGCAATTTCAATTTTTCTTTGGCCCAGACTTTCCTATGGAACAAAGGCGCGAGCGCCCGTTCAGAGGTTTAGGGTCTGGTGTCATTATTGATGCGAAGAAAGGCCATATTGTCACTAACTACCACGTGATCAAGGGGGCAGATGAGATTCGAGTTCGCCTCTTTGACGGGCGCGAGTATGACGCTACTCTCGTTGGCGGTGATGAAATGGCCGATGTTGCCTTACTTAAATTAGAGAAAGCGAAAAACTTAACGCAGATTAAAGTCGCGGATTCCGACAAACTGCGTGTCGGTGACTTTACGGTTGCGATTGGTAACCCATTTGGGCTCGGTCAAACCGTAACTTCGGGTATTGTTTCAGCCCTTGGCCGCAGTGGCTTAAACGTTGAAAACTTCGAAAACTTCATCCAAACCGATGCCGCAATTAACAGCGGTAACTCTGGTGGTGCATTGGTCAACCTTAATGGTGAGCTGATCGGTATTAATACTGCGATTTTAGGCCCTAACGGCGGTAATGTGGGTATTGGCTTTGCGATTCCATCAAACATGATGAAAAACCTCACTGATCAAATTCTAGAGTTTGGTGAAGTCAAACGCGGCATGTTGGGTGTGCAAGGTGGCGAAGTAACCTCTGAGCTAGCTGATGCATTGGGTTACGAGTCGAGTAAAGGGGCCTTTATTGGTCAAGTCGTACCGGACAGCGCAGCCGATAAAGCAGGGTTAAAAGCCGGTGACGTAATTGTATCGGTGAACGGCAAAGCGATTAATACTTTCTCAGAGCTCCGCGCAAAAGTGGCAACACTGGGCGCAGGTAAAGAAATCACATTAGGTGTGGTTCGAGATGGTAAGAATAAAACCTTTGATGTAACGCTTGGCGAATCTACGAATATGAAAGCTAAAGCGGAGACATTACATGAGGGACTCAAAGGTGCGGAGTTAAGCAATACAACACCAAGTGATGTAATTCAAGGTGTTAAAGTATCGAGCGTTGCAGATAACTCTCCAGCAGCTCAATATCAATTACAACAAGGTGACATTATTATCGGTGTGAACCGTCAACGAGTGAAAAACCTTGCCGAGCTTCGTACAATCGTAGAGAAACACAAAGGTGTACTGGCTCTTAATATTCAACGTGGTGAACGTACTATTTATCTTGTCATTCGTTAACCACTTTCAAAGTGATAGAAAATAAGGTTTTCGATGCATAATGCTGAGTGATAAGGCTCGATCACTTTTCCTTATCGCTCAATAACTAATGAAAAGGGCAGCGCGATGACGTGCTGCCCTTTTGTTATTTTTCAATGTAATGCTATTCTTCATCTTCGATGCCATTTTGGCGCTCACGCATGGAGAGGATATGCTCAGCTTTTTATTACGTTCTGTCTTTTTAGGCTTGGCTACTGCCGCAGTGGTATTACTGGCGGTTCCATCTTTGCGCAACAACGTAATTCCTGCCGCGCTTGATCCTCAACCTGTTAATATCGCATCAGTCGAGTTGACGTTTAATCAAGCGGTCCGAAGAGCAGCGCCTGCAGTGGTAAACATCTACAGTCGTAAGTATGTTGAGAATGATCGCAGTAAACTCTCGACTCAAGGCCTGGGGTCAGGTGTCATTGTTAGTGAGAAAGGCTACATCATTACTAACTATCATGTGGTTGCTCAAGCTGATCAAATTGTTGTGGCATTACAAGACGGCAGAGCCGCAGCGGCTCAGCTCGTAGGGACAGACAAACGTACTGATATAGCCGTGCTGCGTGTCGAAGGTTCGAATTTGCCCGTAATCCCTCTGAACTCTAATTACAAACCACAAGTGGGCGACGTAGTACTAGCCATCGGTAACCCATACAACCTTGGACAAACCACAACGTTCGGCATTATTTCTGCCACAGGTCGTTCATCTATTAGCGACGGTCGTCAAGCATTCATTCAAACCGATGCCGCCATCAATGAAGGTAACTCTGGTGGAGCCCTAGTGAACACACAAGGCGAGCTCGTCGGCATTAACACCGCCTCTTTTCAGCAAGCGACAGACTTAGAAACTTACGGTATTTCTTTTGCGATCCCTGCGCCGCTAGCGAGTAAGATCATGCAGAAAATCATCGCTGATGGCCGCGTGATTCGTGGTTATATTGGAATCGACGGCCAAGACATTAATGCGGTCACTGCTCGCCTACTTGGAAATGAACACATAGGTGGTATTGTCGTACTTGGTATTGATCCAAATGGTCCAGCCAATGCGGCAGGCTTCCAAAAGCAGGACATCATTATCAGTATTGATGGCAATAAAGTGCAAGGGCGTCAGAGCGTTATGGATATCGTCACCGATTTACGTCCTGGCACCACCGTGGACGTCGGTATCATTCGCAAAGGAAAAGAGATGACCTTGAAAGTCACCATTGCCGAAGACAAGCAAGAAGCATAAAAAATCCCAGCCATTGGCTGGGATTTTTATTTGTGCGTTACTCGCTATCGCTCGGTGTTTCCGTCGTATCGGAATCATCTAGCTCAACTTCAATGCGAGTGACTCGCTGCAAACCTCTCGGTAATAACCCACCTCGGCGACCACGTTCGCCACGGAAGTTATCAAGGTCAGACGGTTTAAGACCCAACTTTCGCTTACCCGCGTACAGCGTTAACGATGCACCTTTTGGTAAAGACATTAAGTGAGATAGTACTTCTTCTCGCTCTTTTGCTTTAGCAGCAGGAATGTTGATGATCTTATTCCCTTTACCTTTCGCCAGTTGTGGCAAGTCTTTGATTGGGAACAGCAGCATGCGACCTTGGTTAGTGATTGCTAAGATTTCATCAGAGTCTAAATCTTCAATCTCTTTTGGCGTCATGATCTCAGAGTTGGCAGGTAAAGTGACGAGCGCTTTACCACTGCGGTTTTTAGACAGCAAGTCCGCGCCTTTACATACAAAGCCGTAACCTGCATCTGAGCCCACCAGCCACAGCTGCTCTTCTTCACTCATGATGACTTGGCGAATACTGCTACCAGCCGTAATATTCAAGCGACCGGTAATCGGCTCACCTTGACTACGAGCAGAAGGCAGTGAGTGCGATTCCAGAGAGTAACTTCGACCGTCACTACCTAGGAATACCGCAGGCTGATTACTCTTACCTCGAGCATGCGCTAAATACTTATCACCCGACTTATAGTTTAAGCCTTCGGCATCCACGTCATGGCCTTTCGCGTGACGAATCCAACCTTTCTCAGAAAGCACAACCGTGATTGGCTCACTTGGTACGAGGTCACGTTCAGTCAGCGCTTTTGCTTCTGCACGCTCAACCATTGGAGAGCGACGGTCATCACCGTATTTCTCTGCGTCTGCTTTGATTTCTTTTTTCAGTAGTGTGTTCAGACGACGCTCAGAACCGAGTAGCTGTTCTAGCTTCTCACGCTCTTTCTCTAGCTCGTCTTGCTCACCACGGATCTTCATCTCTTCTAGTTTTGCTAGATGACGAAGTTTGGTATCTAAAATTGCATCCGCTTGGATATCGGTAATACCAAAGCGTTCCATCAGCACCGCTTTTGGATCGTCTTCAGTACGGATGATCTCAATCACTTCATCTAGGTTGAGGTAAGCAACCAACAAACCTTCCAAGATGTGTAGACGAGCCATGACTTTGTCTAGGCGGTGTTGTAGACGACGACGCACAGTCGTACGACGGAACTCGATCCACTCAGATAGAATTTGCACCAAACCTTTAACTTGAGGACGGTTATCCAAACCAATCATGTTCAAGTTAACGCGGTAACTGCGCTCAAGATCCGTTGATGCGAACAAGTGGTTCATCAACAAATCACAATCGACGCGGTTTGACTTAGGCACCACAACGATACGCGTTGGGTTCTCGTGATCCGATTCGTCACGAAGATCGTCAACCATTGGCAGCTTCTTCGCACGCATCTGGTTAGCGATTTGCTCAAGCAGTTTGGCACCCGATACTTGGTGAGGCAAAGAAGTGATAACAATATCAGAACCTTCTTTATGCCAAACCGCGCGCATTTTGATGCTGCCACGACCGTTGCGGTAAATCTTCTCGATATCCGCTTGCGGCGAGATAATTTCTGCTTCTGTTGGGTAATCTGGACCTTTGACATACTGCATCACGTCCGGCAGTTCTGCTTTCGGGTTGTCGATCAAATGAATAGTCGCATCTGCGATTTCACGAACGTTGTGCGGTGGGATGTCTGTTGCCATACCAACGGCAATGCCGGTTACACCGTTAAGCAGGATGTGAGGCAGACGTGCTGGCAACATTTGTGGCTCTTTCATTGTGCCATCAAAGTTAGGTTGCCATTCAACCGTGCCCTGGCCAAGTTCGCCAAGCAATACTTCAGCAAACTTAGACAGTTTTGCTTCGGTATAACGCATTGCCGCAAATGATTTCGGATCATCTGGCGCACCCCAGTTACCTTGACCATCCACTAATGGATAGCGGTAAGAGAATGGCTGAGCCATCAATACCATCGCTTCGTAACACGCTGAATCACCGTGCGGATGGTATTTACCTAGCACGTCACCAACGGTACGTGCAGATTTTTTGTATTTTGCTGATGCAGAGAGACCAAGCTCTGACATCGCATAAATGATGCGTCGTTGAACCGGCTTTAAGCCATCACCAATGTATGGCAAGGCGCGGTCCATGATTACGTACATCGAGTAGTTCAGATAAGCGTCTTCAGTGAACTTGCGCATTGGCAATTGTTCGACGCCATCGTAGGTAATTTCTGTAGACATCCGTTACACCTCTGCCAAGTCGCCGTTGTTTTGTAGCCAAGAACGACGGTCATCTGCACGCTTTTTACCTAGCAGCATGTCCATCATTTCCATGGTCGCCGTAGAGTCGTCAATGGTTAACTGCACTAAGCGACGCGTGTTCGGATCCATGGTGGTTTCACGCAACTGAAGTGGGTTCATCTCACCCAGACCTTTGAATCGTTGCACGTTGATTTTGGCTTTCTTCTTCGACAAGCGCTCTAAAATGCCATCTTTTTCATCGTCATCGAGGGCGTAGAACACTTCTTTCCCGCAGTCGATTCGATACAGAGGCGGCATCGCCACATAGATATGACCCGCTTCCACTAGTGCGCGGAAGTGACGAGTAAATAGAGCACAAAGCAGCGTTGCGATGTGAAGACCATCCGAGTCCGCATCGGCAAGGATACAGATCTTACCGTAACGAAGACTCTCGAGGTTGTCGCTATCTGGGTCAATACCCAAAGCAACAGAGATATCGTGTATTTCTTGAGACGCAAGAACTTGATCGGCAGAGACTTCCCACGTGTTCAAGATCTTACCACGCAGTGGCATCACAGCTTGGAATTCACGGTCACGTGCCTGTTTTGCCGAGCCACCCGCAGAGTCACCCTCCACAAAGAAGATTTCCGTGCGACTTAAGTCCTGTGCAGAACAGTCGGTCAACTTACCTGGCAGTGCCGGGCCGGACGCTACTTTCTTACGTACGACTTTTTTCGCCGCTCTCATACGACGGTGCGCGTTAGCGATACAGACTTCTGCCAATTGCTCTGCGAGCTGAGGCTTTTCGTTCAACCAAAGACTGAACGCATCTTTTACAACGCCAGAGACAAATGCCGCGCTTTGACGAGAAGAGAGACGTTCCTTGGTCTGGCCTGCAAATTGTGGATCTTGAATTTTAACCGACAGCACGTAAGAACAGCGGTCGAAAACGTCATCACCCGTTAGCTTCACACCACGAGGTAATAGATTACGGAACTCACAGAATTCGCGCATCGCTTCCAACAAGCCTTGGCGTAAACCATTAACGTGCGTACCACCTTGAGCGGTTGGGATCAGGTTAACGTAGCTTTCGGTGATCATCTCACCGCCTTCTGGCTGCCAAATTACCGCCCAGTTTGCCGCTTCAGTATCCGCCAAGAACTCACCAGTAAATGGTTCTTCAGGAATAACTGGATAGCCTTTTACACCTTCCGCAAGATAGTCTTTAAGACCGTCTTCGTAGTACCACTTATAGTCTTTGCCATTAACTTTGTCGGTTAATGTGATTTCTAAGCCCGGGCACAAAACCGCTTTTGCGCGCAGGTTGTTGACTAGGCGCGTCACAGAGAAGTTAGCCGAATCGAAGTACTTCGCATCAGGCCAGAAATGTACGCTGGTACCGCGATTGCGACGACCACATGTGCCAGTTACGGTCAGATCAGACACTTTCTCGCCGTGTTCAAATGCAATTTCATACACTTGACCATCACGACGAACTGTTACTTCAACGCGTTTTGACAACGCGTTTACTACAGATATACCTACCCCGTGCAAACCACCAGAGAATTGGTAGTTTTTGTTAGAGAACTTACCACCCGCATGTAGCTTACATAGAATTAGCTCTACGCCTGATACTTTCTCTTCTGGGTGGATATCAACAGGCATGCCTCGACCATCATCGATCACTTCGAGTGATTGGTCAGCATGTAGGATGACTTGTACTTTTGAGGCATGTCCGGCTAGCGCTTCATCGACACTGTTGTCGATAACTTCTTGGCCCAAATGGTTTGGGCGCGCTGTATCCGTATACATCCCTGGTCGGCGACGTACTGGTTCTAAGCCATTCAGTACTTCAATGGCACCAGCATTATATTGTTCAGTCATAATACGGAATTATTCTCAAAGTTTACTTGTTGCCTGAGTATCACCAATGGGCGTACCCATACTCAGGAAACGAAAAAGCCACCCTGTTCACATCACTAAGAGTTTGTAAACATGATGCATAACAAAGTAGCCAGGGTCCTCGACCCTTAAGATCTTTTGGCAAAACATAGTCGGAAAGCATACCGCCCATGTCAAGAAACGGTTGGATATATCAATAAAAACTATGAGCCTTTTCCAATCGCTTTCGAATTACAGTTCTAGAAATTCGATAATCTGTGCAGGATAACGCTCAAAGCCTACAAAACTGTGATCACCGCCTTGTTCTACTGTTTGCTTAGCGTCTGCAAACTTATCTACCGCTTGTCGATAGTCTAAAACCTCATCTTCTGTTTGTTGCAATAACCAAAAAGAATGTGGCGACGCGATGCTTTGTACATCAAGAGCTTTTAACTCGTCAATATGACAAGCTTCAAGTGTATAGGTTTCATGCGTATATGGGTTAGTTTGCTTACCCAAATAATCTACTAGCAACTCATAAGGCTTGACTGCGGGGTTGACCACTACCGCTTTAAACCCAAACTTGTCATTTAGCCACGTTGACATAAAACCGCCTAATGAACTGCCCACTAGACCAATTTTATAGTCGTCTTTATATTGCTCGATAATATCCAACAACATTTTCGCCGCTTGCTGAGGGTAACAAGGTAACTGGGGAACAATCACCTTGATATCAGACCTATGTTGCTCGCAGTAGGCTCTCATCACATTCGCTTTCATGGAGAGTGGAGAGCTATTAAAGCCATGGATATAGAGAAGAAGTGAAGGTTTACTCATAGATATCTCGCACAAAAAAGCGAGCCCGAACAGAGAGCTCGGGCGCGTTAGTAGCCGTTAGAAGAGAAGTCTGGTTGGAACTGGCCATCAGGAAGCCGACCTACTTGGGTCGTAATATCGCCACAAGCGTGTAGTTGCAGCTCCCGCCAACCAGGCGAAGTGGTATCAAGGGCAAAATCATCCGAGTTAGGCTTAAACTGAACACAAGTTGAGGGTGTTGCCATCACTCGAATGCCCTTGTGAAGCACATTCATATCTTGATGAACATGGCCACAGAGAATGCCTTTCACGTTATCAAAACGCTCGACAACCTGCCAAAACGCTTCGGCATCTTTTAAAGTATGTTGATCAAGCCACGCGCTTCCCACCAGTAACGGGTGATGATGCAACAAAACAAGTGTGTGTCTTTCTGGGTGTTCGGCTAGCTTTTCTTCGAGTAGCGTTAATTGCTGATCACTCAAGCGCCCATGAGGAACGCCAACCACTTGCGAGTCTAAAAGAATTAACTGCCAATACTCGCCAAGCAATACATGCTCTGCGGCTTTGATTTGTGGCGAAGGCAAAACACTGCCCATATTAGGCTTGTAATCATGATTACCAGGTAGCCAAAAACAGTCTTTCTCTAGCGGTTCAATGCCGTTGGCAAAGCGCTGATAAGATTCTGCACTATGGTCTTGGGAAATATCGCCCGTCGCCAAAATGTAATCAAACGCCACGTTGCGGCGTAAAACATCAGCAACAACAGCATTAAAGCTATCGACTGTTTTTACGCTTAGCAAACTTCCCTCATCGGCAGCAAACAGATGAGTATCCGTAATTTGTAAAAGTTTGATGCTGTCACTAGATGATTGCAAAATGAAAACCTGATTCGTCCACTATATCGATATTTGTTATTTTCCTTTAGTGACGTGACGATCAATTGAAGGCAAGTGGTGTTCTACTGATACCACTTCGTAAACAAAACGTCAGCCATTCACCGAGGAATGTGTTTAATTGATGCTTTTCATCTTTCTGCATCAGTTGGTCATTGGGATAATCATACTTAGCTTTTATGCGAGAGAACTCTCCGCTTGAGCATACTTCGGCTACTCTCGCATCATGATAAAGCCTGACAGACATCGTCGGTAAAGGAAACACTGGCGTTTCATCACTCTGACATATCTCAACAACTGTGGTGTATTTTGTGATTTCATTCACGGTCAATTGGTAAACCATGTTCGCCGCTTGGTAGCAACGTACATCCCCAACTTCGGCAGAAGCAGGCAATAAGGCGTTCAACTTAGCGTAGTTGGTCTCATAGGTTCTCATAAGACCAGCCAAATCAACATGATATTGTTGTTTTTCAGCCAATTGTGCCATTACTCACTCTCCACCGTTTGGGATAGTCCCCATTCTGACTTTAACTCTTGATGGTGTAATTGCAGCCATTGCAACGCAATAATCGACGCACCATTTTCAAATTTTCCGTCCTTCACCCATTGATACGCCGTTTCACGACTCATGACATGAACGCGGATATCTTCATTCTCATAGTCTAAACCATGAATGCCGTGCGCTTTAGACGCATCCACTTCACCAACAAAGACGTCTAGCTTTTCCGAGCAACCACCAGCCGAAGGATAATAGGACGTAACAGGTACAACGCGCCCCACCTGAATCCCCGCTTCTTCGACAGCCTCTCGACGAATTACGGCTTCAGCAGATTCATCGCGGTCAATCATACCGGCGACAATTTCTAGCTGCCAAGGGTGTTCATGTTCCAACGCGCCAATACGAATCTGTTCAATGATTACGACCTGGTCTGTCTTTGGATCATAAGGAAGCATCGCTGCTGCGTGACCACGCTCGAACATTTCTCGTTCGACAACTCCACTCCAACCACCAGCAAATAGCCTATGCTGAAAGCGGTATTTCACCATTTTGAAAAAACCTTCAAATAAGGTTTCTTTCGAGATGACTTTTACATCTCGCGAAGTAAAATCTTGTTGTTGTTTGTCACGCTGTTGCATTCAACACCTCTCTGAGTGAATCCTGTAGTTTACTCATTGTTATTCGCTTGCTCAAAGGACTTGGCTCAACTTTTTGTATAATAGTTACAAATTAATTTAAGTCTTTGCTAAAAATTTATTGCACAAGTGGATAATTACGTGTAAAAAAGTGCAAACTTTAGAGTAAATATCGTGCAAATTGAGTTAAACTACTGAGAATTAACCAATCTATGGACCGCGGGAATAGAAAATGAAAAAATTGCTTCCACTATTTATCAGTGCAGCGCTAGGTAGCATGAGTACGTCTGCGTTCGCAGACTCTTTGGCTGAAATCTACGACTTGGCAAAACAAAATGATCCACAATTGCTCAGTGTAGCAGCACAACGTGACCAAGCTTTCGAAGCAATCACCTCAAGCCGTAGTGCTCTATTACCACAGATCAACCTTACTGCGGGTTACAATTTAACTCGTGGTGATACTGAATACGATTCAAATCTAATTAGTGACGTATCAAACGATGGCAACGCGCTAACCGCTGGCGTTAGCTTTTCACAAGCACTTTACAACCGCGCATCTTGGATCTCTCTAGATACTGCTGAGAAAAGTGCTCGCCAAGCAGACGCAACTTACGCAGCGACGCAACAGGCACTGATTCTTCGCGTGTCACAAGCGTATTTTGAAGTTCTACGCGCACAAGATAATCTTGTTTTCGTACGTGCAGAAAAAGCCGCGGTTGGCCGTCAACTTGAGCAAACTAAACAACGTTTTGAAGTAGGTTTGTCTGCAATCACTGACGTGCATGACGCACAAGCTCAGTACGACCAAGTGCTAGCGGACGAAGTGTTGGCAGAAAACGCGCTAACTAATAGCTACGAGTCACTGCGTGAAATTACAGGCCAAGAGCACAAAGATCTCAACATTTTGGACACTGGCCGCTTCACTGCTAGCCCATCGACCGTACCAGCTGAATCGCTCATTGATGAAGCAAAAACCAAAAACCTGACCTTGCTATCTTCACGTATTCTTCAAGACATTGCGCGTGACAATATTTCACTAGCAAGCTCTGGCCACCTACCAACGCTCTCTCTAGACGGTGGTTACAACTACGGTGATACTTCTCATAGCTCTCGTGATAACACGACAGACAACTTCAATATTGGTGTGAACCTTGCAGTACCGCTATACACAGGTGGTAACGTAACCTCTCAAACCAAACAAGCTGAATACGCGTACGTGGCAGCAAGCGAAGATCTTGAAGCACAGTACCGTAGCGTAGTAAAAGATGTTCGCGCACAAAACAACAACATTAACGCCTCTATCGGCGCATTACGTGCGTATGAGCAAGCGGTTATTTCTGCACGCTCTGCACTAGAAGCAACAGAAGCTGGCTTTGATGTAGGTACTCGTACTATCGTTGATGTACTGGACGCGACTCGTCGTCTATACGATGCGAACAAAAACCTATCGAACGCTCGTTACGACTACATTTTAAGTGTTCTTCAGCTACGCCAAGCAGTTGGTACGCTAAGCGAACAAGACATCTTGGACGTTGATGCAGGTTTGAAAGCGGCAAAATAACCGCTAACTGAATACTTCAGGTCTTAATAAATAAAAAACGCCAGTTGAGTTATCAGCTGGCGTTTTTTATTACTTGTAGTTCAGAGCCTAAAAGTGTCTCTGAGCATCAAGTATCAAAAAGGCCGCACTTAGCGACCTTTATGAGCAAATAGCATTTCAATGCTAACAAACAGCAGGCTTAGCCCTTACCGCCTTTGATTGCATTAATGATTTCACTGGTCGAGCAGCCATCTTCAAAGTTCAATACACGAACTTCACCACCCGCCGCAATGACTTCTTTACCACCAGCAATCTCTTCTGGTTTGTAGTCACCGCCTTTTACTAGCAAGCTTGGTAGAACTTCTGAGATCAAACGCTGCGGCGTATCTTCACTAAATGGTACAACCCAATCCACAGCGCCCAAACCTGCCAACACCGCCATGCGGCGATCGGTTGGGTTTACCGGACGACCAGGGCCTTTAAGGCGTTTTACTGACTCATCGGTATTTACCGCAACGATTAGGCGATCGCCCAGTTCAGCAGCATGGTTTAAGTAAGACACATGCCCAGCGTGCAGAATATCAAAGCAGCCATTTGTCATAACGACTTTCTCGCCACGAGCACGTGCTTTTTTCACCGCTTCGATCAGTGCTTTTTCTGAAATCACACCGTAATCCGTGTCTTGGCTGCCATGTACCGCTTCTGCTAATTCAATCTCAGAAAGCGTTGACGTGCCTAGTTTACCAACCACAACACCTGCCGCTGCGTTTGCTAGTGCACACGCTTCTTCAAATGATTTGCCTGCGGCAACAGACGCTGCCAATACAGAGATAACCGTGTCGCCCGCACCTGTCACGTCGTACACTTCTTTCGCTTGAGTTGGAAGGTGGAACGGTTCCTGGCCACGACGAATCAAGGTCATTCCGTTTTCGCTGCGTGTCACTAAAAGCGCTTCAAATTCAAACTCTTCAACCAAAGCCAGTGCTTTCTCTACTAGCTCTTGGTCAGATTTCACTTTACCTACAACGTCTTCGAACTCTTTCATGTTTGGCGTAAGAAGTGTTGCGCCACGGTAGCGTTCAAAATCCGCACCTTTCGGGTCAATGAAAACCGGAATATTTGCTGCGCGCGCTTTTTGAATGTATGCCTGAACATGCTCTAACGAACCTTTTGCGTAGTCAGACATAATCACGGCTTTAACGTTTGGCAGTGCGGCATCCATACGTGATAGCACAGGTGCAGAATCTGTGTTTTCAAACTTGTCTTCGAAGTCGAGACGAATAAGCTGTTGTCCACGGCTCATTACGCGAAGCTTCGTAATCGTTGGGTAATCAGGCAGTGCAACGAAATCGCACTTCACATTGAGTGAGCTCAGCGTCTCCGTCAGCACTTTTGCAGGCTCATCTTCCCCAGTTAGACCAACAATGTGAGCATGGCCACCTAGTGATGCGATGTTCATCGCAACGTTCGCAGCACCACCAGGACGCTCTTCATTGTTTTCTACTTTTACAACAGGAACCGGCGCTTCAGGAGAAATGCGCCCGGTTGGGCCATACCAGTAACGATCTAGCATGACATCACCGATGATGAGCACACCAGCGCTGTTGTAATCAGGTAGAATTGGTTTCATTGTTGGTCTCCAAAAATTAAATCGAAGTGAGTTTATCACAGCCCTTATCGAGGCTAAATATATGGTCTTAACTGAACCACTGATTCCAAGCCTGTTTTACCCACTCCCTTTCGGCAACAAACTTATCTTCCACCACATCAGCGTCTAAATTGAGTAGATTTCGGCGGTGTATTTCGTTGCGCATTGTCGTGTAAGCACGTATCAACTGCATTGCTTGGTCTTCGTCCATAACATCTTGCGCAATGAGCGTTTCAAAGATGCGCACATTATCACACCAACGCGTCAATTTCGGCTTATCGTGACTATAGTTGAGCACTAGGTACTGAGCGAGAAATTCGATATCGGTAATCCCACCTACATCTTGCTTGAGCATAAAGCGGCCTGGCTTTTTCCCCCCAAGATGACCGCGCATTTTTTCTCTCATTTCGACAACGTCTTTTTTCAGTTCAGCTTGATCGCGTGCTTTGCACAGCACATCATGCCGCGTATTGTGAAATGCAATTGCCAGTGGTTCATCACCATAAATCATGCGCGCGCGGACAAGTGCTTGATGCTCCCATGTCCACGCGTCTTGATGTTGATAGTCGTCGAACGCGTCCGTTGGACTAACCAACAAACCCGATGCACCGGACGGACGCAATCGGGTATCGACCTCGTATAAAATACCGGAAGCGGTGCGAGTGGAGAAAATATGAATGATACGCTGTGCTAAACGAAGGTAGAACTGACGACCATCAATCTCTTTTTTGCCGTCAGTGTAGACATTGACTGGGCAGTCATGCATGAAGACAATATCCAAGTCGGAGTTATAGCCGAGCTCCCACCCTCCGACTTTACCATAGCCAATTACAGCAAAGCCTTTACCTTCACGATCTTTCACATGCGTTGGCTCGCCGTACTTTTCAGACACTTGCAACCAAGCCTGACTGATCACCGCATCAACGATAGCTTCCGCTAAATAAGTTAAATGGTCACTCACTTTCATCACTGGCAATGCGCCAGCAATATCTGCCGCTGCAATACGCAAAATACAAATTTGCTTAAACTGACGCAACGCTTCCATTTGCTGTTCCATATCATCTTCAGGAATACGCGCCAAATAATCACGTAGCTCTGTACGGTAACTGTCTAATGGAATGGGATTGTACAGCTGCGCAGGGTCGATCAACTCATCAAGCAAGATAGGATAACGAGACAGCTGCTCTGAAATCATTGGGCTTGCGGTACACAAACGTACGAGCTGCACCAGAGCCGCTGGATGCTCATCCAATAATTCCAAGTAAGTCGTGCGAGTGCAGATGTTGTGTAGCAAGTGAAGTACACGAGATAAACCAAACTGTGCATCAGGATGGGCAAAGACCGCATCAAACACTTTCGGCATCAAACGATTGAGCACTTCGCGTCCACGTGGGCCTAACGTTTTTTTGGCCAGATCGGTTTTAAAGTTGATGATGGTTTTCGCGCATGAAGCAAAGTCTTCAATCTGAATATCCTGCTGCAAGATATGCTCAAGAACATCTTGTTTGTCGGCCATATCCCATAGCTCATGAAAATGACGAGCAACGGTAGTCCCCTCGTCTTCTTCATCATCACCAATTAGTGATTCAAAAACTTGGTGAACATTTGCCATATGCTGCTGGGTTTGCTCAATCAATTGCTCCCAACAGCTCATTTTCATCGCGGTGGCGAGCTTTAAGCGTTCGGTTTCGCAATCAGGCAGCGTCTGGGTTTGCTTATCCGCCATTGCTTGCAACAAGTTTTCTAATTGACGCAAGTACTTGTATGCGGCTTCTAGATCGCTGACTTCTTGTGGAGTAAGCAATGCCAGTTCTTCAATGCCTTGCAGCGTTTCCAACAGCCCTCGATTACGTAAAGAAGGTTCTCGACCACCTCGAATCAATTGAAAAACTTGAGCGATAAATTCAATTTCTCGAATGCCACCCGCACCTAGCTTAATGTTGTTATTCAACCCTCGGCGGCGAACCTCGCTACTGATCATCGACTTCATTCGACGCAAAGATTGAATCGCACTGAAATCAATATAACGACGAAAAACAAAAGGGCGCAGCATTTGGCGTAGCTCTTGATACTGCGGGTACATCTCACATCCCATCACCCGAGCTTTGATCATCGCGTAACGTTCCCAATCTCGCCCCTGCTCTTGGTAATAATCTTCAAGTGCGGCATAGCTCATTACCAAGGGGCCACTTTCTCCAAATGGGCGAAGTCGCATGTCGACGCGGTAGCAAAAACCATCGAAGGTTTGTTGGTCGAGCGCTTTGATGATGCGTTGACCAAGACGAGTAAAGAACTGGGCATTGGCAATGCTGCGGCGTGCGCCTTGGGTTTCGCCATTCTCTGGATACGTGAAAATTAGATCAATATCGGAAGAAAAGTTTAGCTCGCCACCACCCAGTTTCCCCATGCCGATAATTAACATCGGCTGCACTTCACCGTCCTCACTTGTTGGCGTGCCCCACTCCTGACAACACACTTGATATTGCCATTGATAGGTTTCAAAAATCATCGCTTCTGCCAACTCAGATAAGTGGCTTAAAGACGTCTCTAGAGACCATGCATGCGTGAAATCCTTCCACGCAATGTACACCATTTCTCGATTGCGAAACTGACGCAATACGCGATGACCAGACATCTCATCAGGACATTGTTCCAACAGTTCAGCAAGGCGTGAGCGGTAAGACTCCTGACGACTTGGCTGCGCTAACATACTTGGCAACTCACGGGCTAGGACTTCATCGCGATGAATGGCTTCAGTTATAAACTGGCTTAAGCCCGCCACATAACGAAATTGCTGCGCAACCTCATCGGGCCAAAGGGGAAAATAACCTGCGTCTTGGGCGTTTTGTACGGCAGATTCAGCGATAGAAATCAGTGGCGAAGGCAGCTGCATTTTTCTTCCTTGTTTGAAAAGCACGGTAACTCATTCTTTATACCAGACTGAAAGCAAATAAAAACGCCCACAAAAGGTTTGTGGGCGTTTTATCAAAAGTTCGGGATCGAATATTAAACTTGGAAAGATTTGATCTTCTTGTCTAGCTCACCTGCATTATTTTGCATCATTTCAGAGGTTTCTAGCAGCTCGGTAACAACAACAACTGAGGCTTCAACCAACTCACGTACATTGGTGAGGTTTTGGCTCATCTCTTCTGCAACACTGCTTTGCTGACCAGACGCCGTCGCGATCTGGAAGTTCATGTCATTGATTTGCGTCACTTGCCCAACAATACCATCGAGCTCAGATCCAGCATTAGAAACTAGCTCGTTTCCATCTGCCGCTTCTACAACGCTTTTTTCCATGAGTTCTACCGCAGATTCAGCACTGGTTTGCAGCTGTGCGATCATCTCTTGAATTTCTACCGTCGCTTGTTGTGTACGTTGGGCAAGGTTACGAACTTCATCTGCAACCACAGCAAAACCCCGCCCAGCCTCGCCAGCTCGCGCCGCTTCAATCGCCGCATTCAGTGCAAGCAGGTTGGTTTGTTCAGAAATGCCTTGAATCGTCCCTACAACGCTACCAATGGCTTCAACACGTTCTTCAACTTGGTTAACCGCTTGTGCCGATGAAGCGATATCCGACGAAAGTTCACTCATTTTCGCCATTGTACTTTGCAAGAACTGCTGACCAGAAATTGCTTGTGCGGAAGCTTGCTCTGTTAGAGAAGATGCCGTCTGGGCATGTTCCGCAACCGTTTGGACCGTCGACGACATTTCACTCATCGCCGTAGCAAGTTGATCAATTTCGTTAAACTCTTCTTGCGCCGATTCCTTCGTTTCCGACATGCTCAGCGTCATGACTTCGGTGAGCGTTGATAATTCATCAGACGCATTAATTTGCATTTGAATAACATCGTGCAATTGTCGACGTGTCTTTTCTAATTCACGTGCCACGTCTCCGTATTCATCTTTACAATCCATACCAAATGGAACAGAGAGGTTCTTGCTCGCCATCAGTTTGATCGCGTCGCTCAGATACTGTGTTTGACGCAACATCACTCTAGCCGCCGCTAATAAGAGCACGACAAAAACCACAATCAATAAGGCGGTTTGCCAAGCAACTTGCGTTAAATATGCTTCATAATGCTGTTGGGCAACTTGCGCGTTTTGTGTCGCCGCTAAAAGTGAGTCGTAAAAAGTGTTTGCGTCCCACAGTTGTTTTGCCACGATCAGGACAGTACTGAAGACCATCAACATGACCATTTTAGGCACCAGTCGAATGTCGGATATGACCCTTTCCCATGGCTTAAATGCCAGCTTTTCCATTGTCAGTTCTCCACCGAGTCTTATATAGTCTTTATCTATAATCTTTATATTACTTATAGTTATGTTCGCGCTTTGCGTGGTTACGCGATTTATTTTGAGCTTCGTATGAAAAACAATGATATCAAAGACAGCACACGACCGATGGGCCTGTTGTCACTAATATTGTCTTTTATGGCACTATTTGTGATCTCTGGCTTGTTGTTTTTCCCGATCGATCACGAAACCCGTCAAGTTCTTATCGGTCTGGATTTCATAATCTGTAGTATTTTTCTACTACAGCTCACCATTGATTTGATCCGGTCCACAGATCGCTGGTTATTCCTTAAACGTCATTGGATAGATTTCGTGGCGAGCATCCCATTGATAGAGCCCCTGCGCTTTGCTCGTATTTTTCATATTATGCGAGTGGTATTAGTACTGCGTTCGTCAAAGTTCATTTTGCATCAGCTCAAAGAAAACCGCCGCGAAACCACGGTCGCCTCTATACTGCTATTGATGGTTATCCTCATAACACTCGGTTCTAGTGCAATGCTGTTTATCGAAGCGAAAAACCCAGAAGCGAATATTCGTACTGGCGCCGATGCTTTGTGGTGGGTATTTGTAACAATCTCAACGGTTGGTTACGGCGATCATTATCCAGTGACCTCCATAGGAAAGTTTTTGGCTGTCATCATCATTGTTTGCGGGGTGGGTATCTTTGGTATGATCTCGGGTCTTATCACCTCTATCCTTACTGCGCCAACGAAACAACAGACGCACAGTTCAATCAATAAAGAACGTATGCTCGAGCAGCTCCTAAGCCAACAAGCGCAAATACTAGAACGACTCGATTTCATGGAAAAAGAGCTACAACAACGTAAAACAGAGACAAAAAAATAGGACCATGCGGTCCTATTTTTTTGTTCTTATCACCAGAACGATCATTCACGCCAATAAGGCTGAACTTCCACACTGATCGCTCGGGTTTGATCCATTGCATGCAAAATTGAGCGCTCTTGACGGTGCAACCAGCGTTCTAACTGCTCTTTTTCTGCGTCTTCCAGCATATCAACCAACGGGAGTAAGTGGTTCAGCATTAGCAGATCATCGATACCATGCACTAGATCCGCCCATGGTAAACGGAAGCTGTTACGCTCATCCGAGTTATACAAACTCGCGAAACCAATACCAGTATAGAGGTTACGCAATAAGCGATAACGCTGATCAACGTACTCTTGCGCCGTCAAATCGCGCTCTGCTGGGAAAGCTTCCATTAGCTCAGCCCAAGTGCGATCGAGCTGAGTAACTGAAAACGGCATGATGTTACTTGCCATTTTTTCACGTGCTTTTTCATCAAGAAATGGCTGCCAACCGCGCGCTAAGATCCAGCGGCTTAGATCCAGCAGTAACCCTGTGTAACGCGCGGAATTGAGCAACCCTAGCACTTCTTCACGGCTTGGCAACTCTTGTAACTGCTGAGTCAACTCAGATACTAAGAACTTACGCGCATCCAACTTGCGCAGCACATTGCCTTTGTCATCTAAAAGCTCTTCAAGGTGTGCATGCTCATCCAACCAACTCAGTTCTTCTTCCAACCATTTAAGCTCTTGGCGCAGAATCGCGCTCGCGCGACGAGGGACAATCCCGCCAAAAATGGTCAATGTTTGACGAATGAAACGAATGGCATTACTGATTTCACGCAGTGCTTCCACGCTGTCACGCTCAGCATAAATTTGCTCGTGATAATGCCAATGAGACAAAGCGTGCTCTAAAGAGTTGATCAAGCAAAATTCAACGGTATCCGTCGGACTACTGTCCACAAGTGCCAATGATTTTACTTCATCACCCGCGTAACCGCTTGCAAGTCGATAACCTTTCGCCGCTTTGCTCAAGTTACCCAAGCGCATACCACCTTGCTCGCAAAAGCTGCGTGCCAGTGTGAATAAAGCTTCGGTTTGGCCAGACTTAAGTTCCAGTTCAACTTCGCAAATTGGCTCTTGCTTCTCTTCTTCGTCTTCACCTTTGGCTACAACTAAGCCTTGGTCAAAAGCAACTTCAATCTGACTGCCATCGGGCATGCCAATCAGCCATTGTTCACGTGTGAAGTTGGTCGAGAATAATGGCATAAGCTCGGATTGCAGCGTTTCTGCATCTTTACCTGGAGGCCAAATATCTAGAGGATGAAGCGACAGATTAGGCTCGTCGCTAGTGTGCTCAGCATTGTATTCTGGTCTTTGATGTAAGCCTGCGACGACGCGTCCTGCTGTCTTTACGGTTTGGACGAATACATCATCAAAACGGCGAATTCTTAAACCAATGTCGTGCTTTCGAAGCCATTTATCGGCAGTATCAAAATAGGTGTTACCCAAGTCACGACAACTATGCTGAAGTACTTTTGTCTCAGAAATTTTTTCTTTTAAAGTTTCTGAAAATTCAGGAGAAACAAAAAACTTCAGTTCTATTTCGGTTTCCATAGCTATACCTTTCAAAGCAGATAGAAACAGGATATTGCGTAATTTCTCACACGGCAAGAGAGAAATATCGCCGGAATGATGATCTAAAACAGTTTTAATGAGCGATTTAATGCGTTACCATGCGCGCCTTTATAGCCATCGTTCAACATTTCGCCAAGCACTCAGAAATGGTGTATGTTTTTTTAAGGTTATAGTTATTAGGTTGAATGACCATGCCAGTAAATACAATTATGGGGTTATTTGCAAAGTCCCCAATTAAGCCTTTGCAACGCCACGTTGTGTGTGTCAACGAATGTTGTTCACACTTGGTGAAATTCTTTGAAGTATCTTCAAAGGGTGATTGGGAAAAAGCAGCAGAAATCCGTGCACAAATTTCTCACCTAGAGAAAGAAGCGGATGTGCTGAAACGTGAAATCCGTCTAAAACTGCCTCGCGGTTTGTTCATGCCAGTCGACCGTACTGACATGCTTGAGCTTTTGACTCAACAGGACAAACTTGCAAACCTGGCAAAAGACATTGCTGGCCGTGTATATGGTCGTCAACTTGTCATCCCTGAGGCTCTCCAACCAAACTTCCTCGCTTACGTTCAACGTTGTCTTGATGCTGCCGATCAGGCGCAAAAGGTAATCAATGAACTTGATGAATTGCTAGAAACCGGCTTCAAAGGCCGTGAAGTGACGCTCGTCGCTGAAATGATTCATCAATTAGACGTTATCGAAGATGATACCGATGCCATGCAGATTGAACTTCGCCAACAGTTGATGGTGATTGAAGCTGACATGAACCCTATCGATGTCATGTTCCTATACAAGATTCTTGAATGGGTAGGTGGTATTGCCGACCAAGCGCAGCGCGTAGGTGCTCGTTTGGAAGTCATGCTATCTCGATCTTAAAACATAAAGTTAACGACATAACGAAGAGCATAATTAACACGTGTCATAGGGACGATGACTATTTTCATCGTCTTATGGTTTGGCGCGCGTAAAATTTTGTTCCGCTTGTTATAAAACAACTAGGTATTACGATGGATATCCTTGCGAACTACGGCACTGTCCTGATTATTGTTGCAGCGATTTTTGGTTTCATGATGGCGATTGGTATTGGCGCGAACGACGTTGCTAATGCGATGGGTACATCTGTAGGTTCAAAAGCGCTAACTGTAAAACAAGCTATCATCATTGCGATGATCTTCGAATTTGCAGGTGCTTACCTTGCAGGCGGTGAAGTAACCGACACTATCCGTAAAGGTGTAATCGAAACTTCTTTATTTGCTAGTCAACCAGATGTTCTTGTCTACGGAATGATGTCTGCGCTTTTGGCAGCAGGTACATGGCTGCTTCTTGCTTCTTACATGGGCTGGCCAGTATCAACGACTCACTCAATCATCGGTGCAATCATTGGTTTTGCATGCGTATCAGTAGGTACTGAAGCGGTTGACTGGGGCAGCGTTCAAGGCATTGTTGGTAGCTGGATTATTACGCCAGTGATTTCAGGTTTCTTTGCTTACGTTATCTTTGTCAGCGCACAACGCCTGATTTTTGATACAGAGAACCCTCTGTTTAATGCGAAACGTTTTGTACCTGTTTACATGTTCATCACAACAATGGTGATTGCACTTGTAACCATCAAAAAAGGTCTAAAACACGTTGGTCTTCACCTGACCAATGGTGAAGCCTGGATGTGGGCAGCAGCAGTTTCAGCACTTGTGATGATTGGCGGCTACGTATACATCCAGAAAAAATTCGCTAATCGCGAAGAAGACCGCAGCTTTTCTGGCGTGGAAGGTATCTTCAGCGTTCTGATGGTTATCACCGCTTGTGCGATGGCATTTGCACACGGTTCAAACGACGTTGCAAACGCCATTGGTCCGCTGTCTGCTGTCGTATCGACTGTTGAACACATGGGCGAAATCAGCACGAAAAGCACCATCGCTTGGTGGATTCTACCTCTTGGTGGTATTGGTATCGTGGTCGGTCTTGCAACACTAGGTCACAAAGTAATGGCAACTGTTGGTACAGGCATCACTGAGCTAACGCCTAGCCGCGGTTTTGCAGCACAGCTAGCAACAGCATGTACAGTAGTTCTAGCGTCTGGTACAGGCCTGCCAATTTCAACCACTCAAACATTGGTTGGTGCGGTTCTCGGTGTTGGCTTTGCTCGTGGTATCGCAGCACTGAACCTAGGCGTAGTTCGTAACATCGTGGCATCATGGATCGTTACACTACCAGCGGGTGCGTTATTGGCCGTAGTATTCTTCTACGGACTTCAAGCGATGTTCGCTTAAGACACTCGTCAATAGAATGTAAGCGCTTTGTCATTATTGACTCAAACGCACAGAAAGGGAGGCTTTGCCTCCCTTCTTTGTTGCACCGAGGTTTGAAACTGCATACTATTCGTCTATTTCCGGCTCCAATCATTCGGTGCCAACGCTGTCTCCAAGAAAAATCGTTAAGGGATTTACTGTGAAAAAACTAATCATCACGGTTTTGTTTACTTTGCTAGCAGCGCCAGCGGCCCTAGCAGCAGACCGTTATATTTCTGATGACCTCTTCACTTTTATGCACTCAGGTCCAAATAACACCTACCGTATTATTGGTAGTGTTAACGCCGGTTCTAAAGTACAACTGATTAAAACCAACCGAGATACTGGCTATACGCAAGTTCGTGATGACCGTGGTCGCACTGGTTGGGTACAAAGCAAGTTTGTGACAAACCAAGAGAGCATGGCAATTCGCCTTCCTCGCATTGAGAAAGAGCTAGCCGAAGTAAAAGAGCAGCTTGCTAATGCTCGTCAAACTTCTGATGCAGAGAAAGCCGGTCTTGTTACCTCTCTCGAAACACGTAACCAACAAATTTCAGATCTAGAAAATAAATACTCTGAGATCAGCGATCAGCTTACTTCTGTTGAAACAGAAAACCGCGAGCTACGCGCAAAACTGGATACACAAAAAGATGACATGCTGCTTAAGTACTTCACTTATGGCGGCGGTGTCGCAGGTTTAGGTTTACTATTTGGTTTGATTCTTCCGCATGTCATGCCTCGTAGAAAGCGCTCTCCTGCGGGTTGGGCATAAACCCTTACGCTTTTATCTTTAAAAAGAACGCAAAAGCCAGTCGATATTGACTGGCTTTTTAGTTTGCTTCGTTTGATAGAAGTGAGTACTACTCCCCCATTGAACTAGAGGCTCGACGACGATCCGTTGCGCCATAAAGCTTGCCATCTTTTAGCTCAATTGCATTCAAACCGCTTACCACTGGAATAACGTGCACTGGGTAGCCAAGCTCCATAAACTCAGGCACCAACATTTCTGCGAACGTTTTCTTTTCCACCAGCAAACCAGTCGGGTCATAAGACTTGGTGCGGTCTATCTTAGTGCCATACTGGATGTTTGGTAAGTCAATAGCCTCTTGCGCTGATAAGTTCCAATCCAGCACCCCAACCACGGTTTTGAGTACATACCCCGGGATTTGTGAACTACCTGGTGACCCAACCACCAAACGCAAATTATCATCACTGTCCATCACCATTAATGGCGTAATAGCCGAACGTGGACGCTTGCCCGCTTCAATTGAGTTTTGCGTAGGTTTGCCGTTAACCGTTGGCAGAGGTGAGAAGTTAGCCATCTGCGCGTTCAAGATAACGCCATCGACCATCACACCCGAGCCCATACCCGTTCCTACCGTACTAGTCATTGCTATTGCATTTCCATCTCTATCGACGATAGAAATATGCCCTGTATCTTTGCTCTCGAAGCCTTGATATTGCGCATACTGAGTTTGCGTTATCTGTCCTGCTTTTGGATCCTCTTTTGAAGTGCCATTATCGGGGATTAAATCACGTCTCTGATCTAGATAGGCTTTAGACAACAACTGTTCAACTGGCGCTTCCACATAATCCGGATCTCCGGCATACGCAATACGATCGGCTTTTGCAATTCGCATCGCTTCAGTCATGAGACGCCAAGGTTCCACATCCGTTTTCGCCATATGGGCAATGTCATAGGGTGCAAGCAGTTCAAGACTCTGAGCGACCATCACACCGCCCGAAGCTGGGTAACCAAAAGAGACGATTTTATTCCCACGGTAGTCGCTCTCAATGATGTCACGCTGCTTCACTTGGTAATGTTTAAAATCTTCTAAAGACAACTTCTCGTGTTGGTCGTCAATACGACTATTAACCGTCTCTACGATGTGCTGACCAAGCTCACCACCATAAAGGTAACTATCGCCTTGTTGCGCGATCTTCCTCAGCGTCTCAGCCATCTTAGGGTTCTTCATCAAGGTTCCCGTCGGCTTAATATCGTCCCCTTGCCAATACAAGGCTTTCACTTCCGGATCTTGCTCAAGTCGGCTTTGCTCTCTTACTACGATGTCGTAGGTGTAGCTGTTCATCGCGTACCCATTGCTCGCCAATGTAATCGCCGGCTTAATCAGCTCTGCCCATGGCAACTTGCCGTATTGTTCATGAGTGGTGTAAAGCAACCGCAACGTGCCCGGAACCGCAACAGAACGAGGGCCTAATATTTCGTTGCGACTGAGTACTTCCCCATTCTCAACAAACATTTCAGGGTTCGCGCTAGAGGGCGCTTCATCTCGACCATCAAGGGCCAGAAATTTTTTCTCGTCATGTTGATAAAACAGCGCGAAAGTCCCGCCGCCAATTCCGGTCATATCTGGCTCAACGACAGACATCACCATCTGCATCGCGACCATAGCATCAACAGCGTTACCGCCTTCTTTCAATATTGAGTAACCGGTACTGCTCACGTAAGGATTCGTCGCACTGACCATGAAATCTTGCCCGCGACTATCTGGTGTAACTGGGAATGGGTCTGGCTTTGCTGCATAGCTTGTCGATGCAACAATACTTAAAGAAAAAATCAGAATACGCATGTGTCTCTGTTTAGACTCCTATTATGTGATGGGGTCTAACGTGGACCAAGTCATTACTCCGAAGTTCGTGAAGATGGTGTCTTTTTACACAACGCTGACTGGAATCGCGCTATCAATAGATGAATGATATTGGTGCTATTTAAACGACTGAGAAAAGCTATATTTTGCTTGTTTGAGTATCTAAAAATCATCACCAGAATAGATGCAAAAGATGCTCTGAAAAATAAAAAGCCAGCGATATGATTTCGCTGGCTTGATGTGTTTCTACAAGAGTTAGCCTTTCCACTCATACAACGCTGGTATACGAATTTGCTCACCTTGGAACTCAACAATCACAGCTTGCGGTTGTATTTCTCTTAGAGTGACCTGATCATCAACGACATCCCCTTGATGATACTCAACATTGTTAATTTTCACCCAACGGCGATTTTCATCACTAGCGTACATATGGGTTTGCAAATTAAGCGCAGGTAGACGCCCTTGCCACTGGTGAGCGTTGCGCTCTAAATCGTTCACGCGTGCCGTTTGTGATGAAGAGTTGTCATCATCTCGGGATAAGGCATTTTCGACCTTCCTAGCTAAATCAGGAGATAATGAGGATAAATCCAGATCATCCAAAGACAACCCGAGGTCCTCTTCAGCAGGAGAAGTCGTTTGGGTTGATGCTGAGTTGCGTGTTTCATCTCTGCTTGGTGTATGGCTCGTGTATTCATCGGGGGTGGTAAATGTACCAAAATCACGCGATAGCTCTGCACTTGGCCACTCTCTTGGCAATTGGGCCAACTGGGTGTTCTCTGGATAGTCTAATACTTTGAAAGGTGATACCACTTCGACCTTTTCTATCGGGGACGTTGTATCTACTTCAACACTCGGTGCAAAGAGATCTAAGTACCAAGCGACTCCAATAGCAGAAGCAGTGATTGGCAGCAAGAACAGACCTATATGTTTCACAGCTGACATTATGCGTCCTCCTTCTCTATTCTCGCCAGTTGAGGCGCATCTGGCTGAACATTTTGCTGAAGTCGGTCTAGCGTTCGCTTACCTGCAATACCATCGACACCAATTCCTTGCCAGCGTTGAAATAACTCGACTCGCTCTTTCATCGCACCATCAAAAATAGACGTTTCAAGCAGTGGCTCACTCACCGCTTCTGCTAATAATCGGTCTAATACTTCAATCGCAGGGCCTTCCATGTCTAAACGTAATGTTTCATTCAGCGGAGCATGCCACAGTTCGATAATATTGCCCTGCCACAACGGCTTTAACCATGAAATTGGCAGACGGAGACGCTGCTTACCATTGAGCACTTCAGCTTGGTCATTACCGACGGCATATAGAATGACATACCCAACATCACCTTGATAATTCAACTCCAAGATCACAGGGCGATTTTGTTGCATCAACAGCGGCCAAGTCGCCATTTTACGCTCACAACGCATAGTCGACTGCGGTTCTGACAAACAAAGGTTATCGCGAACCGATGCTTGATACCCCCACAAACGATACAAATCATTTACAGCGAGGTTCGACTGTTTTTGTGTTAACAATAAAGCACGCTGCTCATCCGTTAACTGTTGGCTGACGACGGTTGGTGTTGGCTCTACTCTTGGCTCCGTCACTTGTGTCAACACTGACGTCGCTTGAGCTGGCATATAATTCACGACCGCCCACCCCGTACTTAATGCAGCAATAAGGCCTACCGTGACAGAGCCCCAAGCAGGCCAACGGAAAGTCCGGCGCTCTTTTTTATCTTGCTGATAAATATCTGCCTGAAACTGCATCACCTCTTCACAGGCCTGCTGAACGGTTTGCTTATCCACCACCACATTACCCTGGTGATAACTAATGTTGAGGGATTTGTCACAGATAAGGTTGATGAGCCGCGGTATACCGTGACTGTATTTGGCTATAAGTTTACAAGAAGCACGATTAAACAGTTGCTGGTCGCCACCTGCTGTATGTAGTCGAAATGCGATGTAATCTTCTGTCTCTTTTTCATCCAACGGCAACAGGTGATAACGCCCGGTAATACGCTGGGCAAGTTGGCGTAGTTGTGTTGTTTGTAATAACCGCTGCAATTCAGGCTGCCCGACCAACAACACTTTGAGCAATTTTCTGGTATCGGTTTCCAAGTTGGTCAACAAGCGCAACTGCTCTAGAACGTCGGCGGCAAGGTGTTGAGCCTCATCAATGACCAGCAATGTCTGCCAGCCTGAACGATAATTACGCAGCAAATATTGATGGATAACCTGGTTTAGCTGTTTGAGGTTTGCATCTGGCGGATAGGTGATTTTGAACTCATCGCAAATGGCTTCGAGCAAGTCTCTACTCGAAAACGTGGGATTGAGAATAAGACCCGCTTTGGTGTTATCACCCAAATTCGCCAGCATCGCTTTTGCGACGGTCGTTTTGCCTGTACCTACTTCGCCAGTAAGCATAGCAAAGCCACCGCCATCGCCTAGCCCAGCTTGGAGATGTGTGATTGCCTCTTTGTGACGTTGGCTTAAATACAAATAACGTGAGTTTGGAACAATCGAAAATGGTTGTTCGACAAACCCAAAAAAGTCCTTATACATTAGGCTCTCCAGCTAAAAAACCACCTGGGAATAGTCAGACATGGTATAAACGCTCTTCTTCTATTCTTAGGAGTAAAGAAAAGTACCATTGCTTGCTACAATGTCCAACGGCATATCCATAAATTAAGAGGTAATTCGTGCAAGTTTATTTAGTAGGTGGCGCAGTTCGAGATAAATTGCTCGGAATTGATAGTTATGACAACGACTGGGTGGTCGTAGGCGCGACGCCCGAGATGATGCTGTCCCAAGGATACACCGCCGTTGGTAAAGACTTTCCTGTATTTCTGCATCCCAAAAGTAAAGAAGAATATGCCCTTGCACGAACAGAGAGAAAGTCAGGTTCTGGTTACACTGGTTTTGAATGTTTCTTCGATCAAAACGTCACCTTAGAAGAAGATTTGATACGTCGTGATTTAACCATTAACGCGATGGCAATGGAGAGTGATGGCACGATCCATGACCCATATGGTGGCCAGCAAGATCTCAACGATAAACTGCTACGCCATGTATCAGACGCCTTTATTGAAGACCCTCTACGCGTTTTACGTGTCGCTCGCTTCGCAGCGAAGCTTGCTGATCTAAACTTTACGGTTGCCGACGAAACCATGCGGTTAATGCGTCACATGGCAGAGTCCGGAGAGCTGAGCACACTGACTCCCGAGCGTGTTTGGCAAGAATGGCATAAATCTCTCTCTACTCCTCGCCCTGATATTTTCTTATCGGTTCTACGAGACTGTGGTGCATTAACCGTGGTGTTACCTGAAATTGATGCACTATTTGGCGTACCTCAACCTGAGAAGTGGCATCCAGAAATCGATACTGGCATCCATACTTTGATGGTGGCAGAGCAAGCCGCAAAATTGAGTAACTCACTCCCCGTCAGGTTTGCCGCCCAAGTGCATGACTTGGGTAAGGGCGTGACGCCAGAGAGCGAATGGCCAAGCCACAAAATGCATTGCCATACAGGATTAAAACTGATCAAAAAGCTGTGCGAACGTGTCCGGGTACCAAATGAGTTTCGTGATTTAGCCTTGATGGTGTGCGAACAGCACTCCAATATTCATCGCGCGGCTGAACTTAAACCACAAACCATAATTAAAATACTCAATAAACTTGATGTGTGGCGTAAGTCCGAACGTCTGCAAGATATCTTGCTTTGCTGCCAAGCGGATCACGCTGGTCGTAAAGGACTGGAAACGCAACCATATCCACAGGCGGATATTTTTAGGCAAGCCTACCAAGCAGCAGCGGCAGTTGACGTTCAAGCCATTATCAAAGAGGGCTTTAAAGGCCCTGCGATTCGTGACGAGCAAGAAAAACGACGTATTGAAGCAGTGAAAGCAGCACTTAAGAAGTAACGAACAAACAAAAACGCCCGCGGATTTCGCGGGCGTTTTTCGTTAACATCAATTATGCACTTAATAGAAAAGCGAACAAACCGACGCCCAAAATGAGACGGTAAATCACAAACGGTGTCATGCCCATTCGTGAAATCATCTTCAAGAAGAAGTGGATACAGATGTACGCACTGATAAACGATGTGATAATGCCAGTCATTAAGAAACCAACATGGACAGGTTCACCACTGGTCACTAACTTCATGCCTAAGTAGCTACCAGCTAATGTAATGATTGGGATCGACATTAAAAACGAAAATCGGGCAGCCGCTTCTCGAGTAAAGCCAAGGTAAAGCGCTGCTGTGATGGTCGCCCCTGAACGTGAAGTTCCAGGAATCATCGCTAAGGCTTGAGCAATACCGATAAATACAGCTTTCTTCCAACCCGTTTGGTATTCATCGGCAACGAGTTTAGCGTTTTTGTCTACCCACCATAGCAACAGGCCAAATACGATCGTAGTAGTCGCGATGACGTAAGCGCTACGTAGATACACTTCAATGATGTCTTTCATCAATAAGCCGAACACACAAGCTGGAATCGTCGCAATCACGATCATCCAAGCCAATTTAGCTTCTTTACTGCGATCTCCTTTAAAGATCGAAGCAAATAACGCTTGAAACAAAGTGATTACTTCATGACGAAAATAGATCACGACAGCCATTAATGTACCGACGTGAACAGCAACATCAAAGGCTAGACCTTGGTCTTCCCATCCTAAAATAGCGGAAGGCAGGATCAAATGGGCAGAGCTTGAAATAGGCAAAAACTCTGTCAGCCCCTGAATCAGAGCCAAAATAAAGGCTTCAAAATAACTCATGTAAACAACTCAAATTAAAAATGAAAGGAAACGGGTTTGAGCGAATCGACTGGCTGCATAGCATGCCAAATGTCTGCGACTGTGCGTCCATCGCCTGGGATCACTAATTGCGGTTCGAGATCATACAGCGGCTTTGTGACAAAAGGATATTTGTAGATATCACTGCGAGGTAGCTCAGGTTTTTTCTTGGAGACGCGCTCACCGAACAACACTATATCGAGATCCAGTGTTCGATCCTGATACTTTTGCGCGTTTTCTTCGCGTCCCCACTTAAATTCAATCTCGCGTAGTTGATGGCTCAACTCTTCTAATGACAACTCGGTACGCATTGCAACGACAAAGTTGTAGAAATTCTTGCTGCTAAAACCAATAGGTTCGCATTCATATATCGGTGATACGAGGAGATTTTCTCCAAGCCGTTGCAGCTCCTGATACGCAGCAAGCACATGTTGCTCTCTTTCTACGTTCGTCCCAACACCGATATAGGTGGTGATCATGCTCGGCCTCGCTCAATCACCACACCAACAGCACGTGCTTGCGACACGGCGCCAGGCTTCGCTAGGCGGATTTTCACCCAAGGCACTGAGAAACGCAGCATGATAAGCTCTGCTACTTCTTCAGCCACGCGCTCGACCAGTAAGAAACGACCATTTTCAATGTGGTTAAGTACCGCCTCACTCACCTGCGAATAATCCAGTGCATCTTGCACATCATCACTTTTGCCCGCAGGTTTATTATCGTGTGCCATTTCAATATCTAGAACCAACTTTTGTTTGATTTGTTGTTCCCAGTCGTACACGCCAATTGTGGTGATTACTTCTAACTGTTCAATAAAAACTTTATCCAGAGCCATCTTATGTCCTTCTATTACAGAGGTCGGATACCCGTGAGGGGTAATTTGATCGTAGTATTCTATACCTAAGTAACATTTACTTTGGTCATCACAATGTTACTTAGGTATAAACTGCGAAAGCATCTTTATATACAAGAAATCACATAATGCAAGCTCTATCACAGTGAGGATTTCTGCATTATGTAAATTCGGGGTATGATAGCAACTACGCGGGAACCGAGCATTAAATTCCAATCCATCAAGGACTTCTATGGACGCACTGGCACTGATAATGACAATGGCCGCCTATTTATTAGGTTCGGTTTCCAGTGCGGTTTTGATCTGTCGACTCTTAAAACTGCCAGACCCACGCAGTGTGGGATCTAACAATCCTGGAGCAACGAACGTATTGCGTATTGGCGGACGAGGAGCCGCTGTTTCAGTCTTGTTGTGCGATATGCTCAAAGGCACTATCCCCGTGTGGGGCGGATACTTTCTTGGTATCGACCCTATCATTCTTGGCGTCATCGCCATTGCTGCCTGTCTTGGCCACATGTACCCCATCTTTTTCCACTTTAAAGGCGGAAAAGGTGTCGCAACCGCGCTTGGCGCTATCGCTCCGATTGGTTTGGACTTAACAGGATTGGTGATGTTAACTTGGCTGTCAGTAGCCGCGCTATTCCGCTATTCATCCTTAGCGGCTCTCGTCACGGTTTTGGTCACTCCGTTTTATACTTGGATGTTTAAACCGCAATACACGTTACCTGTTGCTATGCTGTGTTGCTTAATCGTATTTAAGCATCATCAAAATATTCGTCGGCTTTTGTCTGGCGACGAGCCAAAAATCGGCGAGAAGAAACTGACACAAAAAAACTCGGCTTAATGCCGAGTTTTTCGTTTAAAGAGGGATGCATTGGTTACGCATGAACTCGATTCAGGAAGTTCAACAACATTTGGTTGACGAACTCCGGCTGTTCTAAACAACTGATGTGTCCCGCTTGCGGAATTTCTACCAACTCACTGCCCGTGATACAGTCTTTCATTAAATACGATTCGAAAACCGGGCGAGGCTTATCTTCACAGCCCACCGCAATTAACGTCGGCAGAGCGAATTTTTCCGAATCTTCAATCACATCACGGCGACCAAACACCATGCGCCCCATGCGAGCTACTTCCACCGCACGCTCACCGTTCAGCTCTTCTAAACTGCGTTTGAATGAAGCGACAAGTTTAGGGTTATCCTGATTGACGTTGTTGGCAAAGAACAGCGGCACAACGGCTTCAATAATTGGCGCAGGCACTGCTTGGACTTGGCTGATGGTATCAAGCATTGCAAAATACTTTTTATACGTAACTTCTGGCTCCCAGCCAATGAAGGTATCCATCAATACCAGTGACTTAACACGTTGCGGCGCTTGAGCCGTTAGCTCCGCTCCCCACATGCCGCCAACAGATAAGCCCACTATCGAGAACTCTTCGATATCTAAATGATCCATCAATGCCAACATATGTTGTGCATAGTCGGCCAATGACTGTGTCGATGCAGGTGCAGCGTCCGATTCACCATGTGCCCAAAGATCTGGCACAATACAACGGAATGACTGGCTTAAAACCTCTACTTGCGGCGCCCACATTTGGCTATCCCAAAGGTAACTATGACCAAATAGAAGCACAGGGCCCTCACCTTTATCTAGATAAGCAAGTTGCTGACCTTCAATTTCAAACTTATTCATTGTTATATCCATTTCTTATTCTTCCACGTCATCCTAGCACTGAAACAATAGCGAACTGCTCGCATCAGTCAGAATGTAAAACGAGGCGGTTCATTGAATAATTAAAAATAAAGGCCTCTGAGGAGCAGAGACCTTTATTACACAGAACCGGTTTCAAACCTACCGCATAAATTTGACTAAGCGACAGGTGTTAGTTGATCAATTGGCCAACGTGGACGAGCCTCTACTGACATATCAGCCACTTCGCCATTCTTCAAGCGCTGCATGCCTGCGTAAGCGATCATCGCACCGTTATCTGTACAGAACTCAGTACGTGGGTAGTAAACTTCGCCGCCAACTTTCTTCGCTAACTTCTCTAACTCAGCTCGCAAACGACGGTTAGCACTCACACCACCAGCAATAACAATGCGTTTCATGCCTGTTTGCTCAAGCGCGCGCTTACATTTAATAGCCAACGTAGCACACACAGCCTCTTCAAATGCCAATGCGATGTCCGCGCGGGTTTGCTCGTCATCACCGTTTGCAGCAATCGTGTTAGCCGTAAAGGTTTTTAGACCAGAGAAACTCATGTCCAAACCGGGCACATTCGTCATTGGGCGCGGGAACTTAAAGCGGCCCGGTGTACCTTTTTCCGCCAGTTTAGATAATAGTGGACCGCCTGGGTAATCCAAACCCATTAGCTTCGCTGTTTTATCAAACGCTTCGCCCGCCGCATCATCAATCGACTCACCTAGAATTTTGTACTCACCGATGCCTCTCACTTCCACCATCATAGAGTGACCGCCCGATACTAATACCGCCACAAACGGGAACGGTGGAGGGTTATCTTCCAACATTGGGGCCAATAGGTGACCTTCCATATGATGAACAGGTACCGCTGGCACTCCCCAAGCATAAGCAATACTGCGACCGATAGTCGCACCCACTAATAGCGCCCCAACAAGACCAGGCCCCGCGGTATACGCGACACCATCGATGTCTTTTGAAGTTAAGTTCGCTTCTTTTAGTGCCTCTTTAATAAGAGGAATGGTTTTCTTTACGTGGTCACGTGAAGCCAACTCAGGCACCACACCGCCGTAATCTGCGTGCAGTTTTACTTGGCTGTATAGCTTGTGTGACAAGAGACCGTTTTCATCGTCATAAATTGCGATGCCAGTCTCGTCACAAGAGGTTTCAATACCAATAATGCGCATGGTTTTCTCAGTATGCTTTCTGTATAGAGGAAATTTGGGCGTCATATTACCTCGCCTTGGTGCTGCAAACAAATTTTGTACAGACAATAATCGACAAAAGGCTTTACAAAGTAGTTGTGATCGGATTAAAATTCCGCACCATTTTTGATCAAGCTGGTAAGAGACCTAACAATTGTGATTTGGTCTGTTGAATACCAGCGTTAACGAATAACCCCTGAGGTGAAAGGCATATGCCAGTAGTTAAAGTACGTGAAAACGAACCGTTCGACGTTGCTCTACGTCGTTTTAAGCGCTCTTGCGAAAAAGCAGGTATCCTTTCTGAAGTGCGTCGTCGTGAGCACTACGAAAAACCAACTACAGTTCGCAAACGCGCTAAAGCAGCAGCTCAAAAGCGTCACGCTAAGAAGCTAGCTCGCGAAAACGCTCGTCGCGTTCGCCTGTACTAATAACTGAGCTCCAAAAGGAATTTAGTTATGGCTCTGATTGATCAACTCAAAGAAGAGCAAAAATTAGCGATGAAAGCCAAGGACAAATTGCGCCTTGGTACTATTCGTTTAGCCCTATCAGCAATCAAGCAACGTGAAGTTGACGAACAGATTACTCTGAACGATGACGACATTCTTGCAGTATTGACCAAGATGGTTAAACAACGTCGCGACTCTGTAACGCAGTTTGAAGCAGCGGGTCGTCAAGATCTTGCTGATGCGGAACAAGCAGAAATTACCGTTCTTGAGGACTTTATGCCTCAACCACTGACAGACGAAGAAGTAGCGGCTCTCATCGAGAACGCGATTGCTGAATCTGGAGCAGCTGGCATGCAAGACATGGGCAAAGTAATGGGCGTTCTGAAACCGCAAATTCAAGGGCGTGCAGATATGGGTAAAGTAAGCGGTTTAGTTCGCGCTAAATTGGCTTAAGGTACCCCACCCAATTGCAGCAAGCCGTGCTATCCTTTGGAGCGCACGGCTTGTTTGTATCTGGATGGATGGAATGAAATCAATGGGCAATACGCTCATTCTTTTAAGGCATTCACTCCACTCATCATCTTCTTTTTTTGTTAGGTTTTATGGCTGGACACATCCCTCGCAGTTTTATCGATGACCTTCTAGCTCGACTTGATATTGTCGATATCATCGACGCACGTGTGAAACTTAAGAAAAAAGGCAAAAACTACGGCGCATGCTGCCCTTTCCACAACGAAAAGACACCCTCATTCAGTGTCAGTCAAGAAAAGCAGTTCTACCATTGTTTTGGTTGTGGCGCGCACGGAAATGCCATCGATTTTTTGATGGAATTCGACCGACTAGAATTCGTCGAAGCCATTGAAGAACTCGCTTCATACTTGGGTTTAGATGTTCCTCGCGAACAACGTAGCGGCGGTAATGGTTCGTTTCAATCAGGCCCACAAGCAAGCAGCAGTGAAAAACGTAACCTATACGACTTAATGGGCAGCATTGCTCAATTTTATCGTAACCAACTCAAACAGCCAGCAAGTAAGGTGGCGATTGAGTATCTAAAAGATCGCGGCCTGTCTGGTGAAATCGTCCAGAAGTTTGGCATCGGCTATGTGGCTGATGAATGGGATTTAGTTCGTAAGAACTTTGGCCAAAATAAAGAAAACCAAGACATGCTCGTCACAGGCGGCATGTTGATTGAAAACGATAAAGGCAACCGCTACGACCGATTCCGTGGTCGAGTGATGTTTCCTATTCGAGACAGACGCGGCCGAGTAATAGGCTTTGGTGGTAGAGTATTAGGTGATGGGACACCAAAATATCTCAACTCACCCGAAACCCCGATATTTCATAAAGGTAAAGAGTTGTATGGCCTTTATGAAGTACTACAAGCGTACCGTGAGCCACCACAAATTTTAGTGGTTGAAGGCTATATGGATGTTGTCGCGCTTGCTCAATATGGCGTAGATTATTCCGTTGCCTCATTAGGAACCTCGACAACGGGCGATCACTTGCAAGTGTTATTCAGGCAAACAAGCACCGTCGTGTGTTGTTATGACGGTGACCGCGCAGGCCGTGAAGCAGCGTGGCGTGCCATGGAAAATGCATTGCCTTACCTAACGGATGGTCGCCAGTTAAAATTCATGTTTTTGCCGGACGGAGAAGATCCCGACTCTTATATCCGACAAAACGGAAAACAAGCATTTGAGCAGCAAGTGTCTAATGCGATGCCCTTGTCTGAATTCATGTTCAGCTCATTGACTCAGCAGGTCGATATGAGCACGAAAGAAGGCATGGCAAAACTGAGTACTCTTGCGGTTCCTCTCATTGATAAAGTCCCTGGCGGCACTTTAAGACTATACTTGAGAGAATTGCTTGGCCGCCGTTTGGGTTTGGTTGATGAACGCCAACTACAGCAGCTAATTTCAAAACAAGGTAAAGAGGATAAAAGGCCTCAACCTCATAAAGAAATCAAGCGAACGCCGATGCGAGAAGTGATCGCGTTACTGATTCAAAACCCACAATACGTAAGTATGGTGCCAGATCTAACTAGCGTTAGAGATTTGCCCATTCCTGGTCTAAGTTTATTTGTTGATGTACTTGATAAATGCCAAGCGCATCCCCATATCAACACAGGCCAATTATTAGAGCATTGGCGAAACAGCCAAAATGAGACCCTTCTGTCTCGTCTCGCGAGTTGGGACATTCCACTCGATGAGGACAACCAAGAAGAAATCTTTTTAGACTCACTGGATAAAATTATTGCCCAGTGCGTAGAAAAACAAATTGAAAACCTGCAGGCCAAAGCAAGAAGTGTCGGTTTATCAGCCGAAGAGAAAAGGGAGCTGCTAGCACTTATGCTAGATTTAAAAGCGTAACCCTGTTTAATTAGTCAGCAACGATTTAATTTGTTATAGTAAGTGGTTTGCATTTCGCATACTGATTCCTTCACCAGATTACGAAGTTGGATACCGTCTATGGATCACAATCCGCAGTCACAGCTAAAGTCACTTGTTATTAAAGGCAAGGAACAAGGCTATCTGACCTACGCCGAAGTAAATGACCACCTACCTGCTGAAATCGTAGATTCAGAACAGGTAGAAGACATCATTCAGATGATCAACGACATGGGCATTAAGGTAGTAGAAACTGCTCCTGATGCTGATGATTTAGCACTGAACGATGACACAAATATTACCGATGAAGATGCAGCCGAAGCTGCAGCCGCTGCACTTTCTAGCGTAGAGAGTGAGATTGGTCGTACAACAGACCCAGTACGTATGTACATGCGTGAGATGGGTACTGTCGAACTTCTAACTCGCGAAGGCGAAATCGACATCGCAAAACGTATTGAAGAAGGTATTAACCAAGTTCAATCGTCTGTTGCTGAATACCCAGGCACAATTCCGTACATTCTTGAGCAATTTGACAAAGTTCAAGCTGAAGAACTACGTCTTACAGACCTAATTTCAGGTTTTGTAGATCCAGATGCTGACGACACCGCTGCACCAACGGCAACACACATCGGTTCTGAACTGACTGAATCTCAGTTAGAAGAAGAAGACGATGAAGACGTTGATGACGACGAAGATAGCGATGACGATTCAGATGATTCTGAAGAAGATGTAGGTATCGATCCAGAATTAGCGCTAGAGAAATTCAACCAACTACGCAGCACCTATCAAAATCTTCAATTAGCAATCAACGAGTACGGCTATAACAGCCCGAAAGCAACCGTTGCTAATGAAATGATGCTAGACGTATTCCGCGAGTTTCGTCTAACGCCTAAACAGTTTGATCACCTAGTGAATGAACTGCGTACTGCTATGGATCGCGTTCGTACACAAGAGCGTCTGATCATGAAGTCAGTGGTTGAATACGGCAAAATGCCGAAGAAATCATTCATCGCGCTGTTCACTGGTAATGAATCAAGTGAAGCTTGGCTGGATGAAGTTCTTGCTTCAGACAAGCCATACGCTGAAAAGATCAAACGTAACGAAGAAGAAATCCGTCGTTCAATCGCTAAGCTAAAAATGATTGAAGAAGAGACTTCTCTAAACGTACAGAACATTAAAGACATCAGCCGTCGTATGTCTATCGGTGAAGCAAAAGCTCGCCGTGCGAAGAAAGAGATGGTTGAAGCGAACTTGCGTCTTGTAATTTCTATCGCGAAGAAATACACCAACCGTGGCCTACAGTTCTTGGATCTGATCCAGGAAGGTAACATCGGTCTGATGAAAGCGGTAGATAAGTTCGAATATCGTCGTGGTTACAAGTTCTCGACTTACGCAACGTGGTGGATCCGTCAGGCAATCACTCGTTCAATCGCGGACCAAGCACGTACGATTCGTATCCCGGTACACATGATCGAAACGATCAACAAGCTAAACCGTATTTCTCGTCAAATGTTGCAAGAGATGGGTCGCGAGCCACTACCGGAAGAACTGGCAGAGCGCATGCAAATGCCAGAAGACAAGATTCGTAAAGTTCTAAAAATCGCTAAAGAGCCTATCTCAATGGAGACACCAATCGGTGACGACGAAGATTCGCATCTAGGTGATTTTATCGAAGATACAACGCTAGAACTTCCGCTAGATTCTGCAACTGCAACTAGCCTTAAGGTGGCAACAAAAGACGTGCTTGCAGGTCTAACGCCACGTGAAGCGAAAGTACTTCGTATGCGCTTTGGTATCGACATGAACACTGACCATACTCTAGAAGAAGTTGGTAAGCAGTTCGACGTTACTCGTGAGCGTATCCGTCAGATCGAAGCAAAAGCACTACGTAAACTTCGTCACCCAAGCCGCTCAGAGACTCTGCGCAGCTTCCTAGACGAATAATCGCAGCGCATACAAGCTTTTAGAAATCAAAAAAGGTGACTTTAGGTCACCTTTTTTATTATCTACTGTTCTAAGTGGATAAAAACTAAGCGCAATTGCCCTAGTTGGTATCTAGACACCTTGCAACGCTTCCCCTATAATCGTTGTCCTATTAAGGCCCCTTAGCTCAGTGGTTAGAGCAGTCGACTCATAATCGATTGGTCCCCAGTTCAAGTCTGGGAGGGGCCACCAAATTCAAGAAGGTTAGTAAGCGTAGTGTTTACTAACCTTTTTTTATACCTGCGATTTTTAGTCAAGTTGTTAGTCAAATAAGAGCTAACTACCCCAATGAACAAGCATTAGAAAAAATCAAACATCAATAAACTCGCTCATCAGTCAACAAGCAAAGTACACAATAGATTGCTTAGTTGTGACTAACTCTAAAAATATCAGAGCTTTCTTATTGTATATTTAATATGCAACGATTTGATTTAGAAAGACTCAAGCAAACATAAAGAAATAGAGTTCAATAGATTACGGCGAGGTTATATGAAAAAACTAATTCTAGCGACTGCTATAGTCGCTTCATTCTCTGCTCAATCAGCCCCCGAGATGGTTTATAAACAGAGCATTTTTACAGTTGTTAAGTTCTCAGATGAATTCACGGAAGAGGTTACATCATGCCAGCTTAACATCGGTGAGTTCGCTAGGGACAAACCTCGACTATCTCTTTTCTCAAAACCAACGAAAAGTTTCGAAGCTATTGGCTTAACAGGCAGTATTGGTAACTACAGTAGTTCTGGATATCAGTTAAAAATTGATGATGGTGAGATGATAAAGCAGGGTCGAACTAGAGCTGGTGGCGATCCAACTTATGGAGTCGCTGATACTTTATTGCTTAATAACATTGCTAATGGATCCAAACTCATTTTACGAGTTTATCCTGACAATCAATTCGTTGATAGCCAAACTGAAGTGTACAATCTAAAAGGTTCATCGACAGCAATCGAGAAGTTTAAATTTTGCTTAACCAACTCATAGAACTCTCATTTAAAACTACTTAATGACGAAAAAGGCTGTTTACGCGGCCTTTATACTCCCATTCCCCCCGCCCCTACAATTAGCATTTCCCTTAAACATAAGCCTATGCCTGTGTTTTATGGGTACACATCTTAATAAAGAAAAAACTTTCTGGTAGAACATACAAAACCACCCTTTCGGATAGTTCATAGTGATTTGTCAAATAGAAGTCAGTCCAATTGACAGTACAAGACCATACATTTCAACAACTTACAATCAAAAGTCAATTTTGTCAGTTTTGTCAGTGGGGTATGTGGTGAATATTGAAGATGAAGAAAAAGGGAAAGAAACAAGAAGATTAATATAACTAACTTTTTTGACACTTTACTCTCTAGCCCTTATGTATCAAGGCTTTCAGGCTGTCAATCAACTGACTTTGAATTGACACCAATGACAGTTACAACCTTTTCTGCTCTGGGAAATTCGCTTTAAAACAACCAACCACTACGCTGTAAATTACCACCTTCTAAAGAAGGTGGCTTTGTGTGAGCCCCCTAAAAGGGGGCCTTTGTTTAGTCCAGCGCCAATTGCTGCTGCT
>NZ_JAWOQN010000699.1:0-622 GCF_033337395.1 Vibrio sp. YT-19(2023)
GCTATTAGGCTCGGGGGCAAACTTGAGTTTCCACGCGTGATAAATGAAACCCGCATTTAGCAGCAATGCTGAAAAGAGATAGATAAAACCGACCATCCCCACCAATACAGGCATCACGCACACCAATGTGAGCAATACCGTATAAAGTAAGATCGACGTTTTGGTGTATTCAATACCGTGGGTTACCGGCAGCATAGGAATATCGACCTTGCGGTAATCTTCAACTCGATGAATCGCGAGAGCCCAGAAATGCGGCGGTGTCCAGATGAAGATGATCATCACCAATAGCCAAGCGTTACCATGCAGCTCACCCGTCACCGCTGTCCAACCTAAGAGTGGCGGCATCGCACCGGCAATGCCAGCAATCACAATATTTTGCGGCGTTGCTCGCTTCAAATACATGGTGTAAACCACCGCATAGCCCAGTAAACTCAAAAACGTCATCCACGCTGTGAGCGCGTTTACCCAAGCATATAGGAGTACAAAACCAACCACGCCGATTGCCACGGCAAAAATCGAAACCGACAAGGGATTGGTATCTCCCGACGGTAAAGGACGCGTATGAGTACGAGCCATTCTTGCATCAATTCTGCGGTCAATAAGATGATTAAATGCCGCGGCA
>NZ_JAWOQN010000700.1:0-622 GCF_033337395.1 Vibrio sp. YT-19(2023)
TGTAGAATACCTATAATCTTTATAAAGGATTATATTAATAAGTTCTTCAACTGACATGAAGGACCATATAAGAGCAGTTAGGTATGACACAATTTTTCGCAGCCGCCGGGATCAAGAACCCGCACCTTCAGACCCTTTTACCGCGCTTTATTCGTAAAAAAGCGCTGTTTACGCCTATTTGGCAGACGCTGGATACCGACGATGGCGACTTCCTCGATCTCGCTTGGAGTGAAGATCCCACCAAAGAACTCGCGCAGAACAAACCCATCTTCGTTTTGTTTCATGGCTTGGAAGGATGCTTCTACAGCCCGTATGCAAACGGCCTGATGAATGCGTGTGCGAAATGTGGTGGGTTATCGGTGATGATGCATTTTCGTGGCTGTAGCGGCAAACCGAACAAAAAAGCTCGCGCATACCATTCAGGAGAAGTAACGGACGCTCGCTTCTTTTTGGAACACCTTCATCTGCGCTTTCCAAACAATCCAAAAGTCGCCGTCGGCATCTCCCTTGGTGGCAATATGATGGCGAACTACTTAGCCCAATACAAAGATGACCCGATTTTAAAAGCGGCCACCATCGTCTCTGCACCACTGGATCTGGCGGCTTGTGCCAATCGAATTGA
>NZ_JAWOQN010000701.1:0-622 GCF_033337395.1 Vibrio sp. YT-19(2023)
TGAGCACAGTCTGGCCGGTAATAAAGGTGGAACGACCCGCAGTACAAGATTGTTCACCGTAGTAATCAGTGAACATCATGCCCTCTTTCGCGATGCTGTCGATGTTTGGTGTTTTGTATCCCATCAAGCCAAAGGTGTACGCACTGAGATTGGACTGGCCAATATCATCACCCCAAATGACGAGAATATTTGGTTTCTCTGCTGCGATACTGCTACTTGTCGCACCGATTAAAGCGGCGGCAAGAATCGCTAATCGGCGTTTAACGCCATATTTCGCTGTCATATAAACCTCTGTGTGTATTAGAAAAGTGCTTCCTGCAACAGAATGTATAGTTCACAACTTCCGGATTTGCGAATATTCAAAATGAGAATAAAGGCAATGGGGTTTAATAATTTCCGCGAACATATTCACACGGCGACAACAAAGATCTGAAAGCGTTTAGATAAGAGAAGGTTCGCTAACGCAAGGAATGGCAGGAAGAGATAACAAACGATTAGAGGGTTGCGAAATAGATAAAATAAAAAACGGTTCGCGCCGACAACCAAGATAGATCATCACTACGAACCGTTGGGGGTTCAAATACGCTTAGGATTAACCTTTTGCTTGTTGAACTTTACTTAG
>NZ_JAWOQN010000702.1:0-621 GCF_033337395.1 Vibrio sp. YT-19(2023)
CCTTTATGATCTTTAAGCTTATGCGCGGAATGTTAGGTGCGAAGCAGGGCAGTATGAACCAGCAACGTCAACAACCGGCATTTGGTGGTAACGCGTCAAAGTTTGAACAACCAAACATGCAGAACTTTGAACAACAACCAAATACAAACGCAGGCGGTTTCACCGGTTTTGGTGCTCAAACAGATGTACCACACAATTACCCACCGGGTTTCGATCAAGCTGCGTTTATTAACGGTTCTCGTGAGCACTACCGCATTTTGCAAGGTGCGTGGAACCACAACCAACTAGACACTATTGAAGAATATGTTTCTCCAAGTCTATTTGAAGATCTGAAAGCTGAGCGCGCGAAGCTAGAAGGTGAGCAGCACACTGATGTGATGTATGTCGATGCAGAGATCGTTCGTGCTGAATACGATGCGAACAAAGCACAATTAAGTTTGCAATTTAGTGGCCGTTACCGTGATGCTGCAGAAGGTGTAGAGGAAGATATTGAAGATATCTGGCACCTAGAGCGTGACCTAACGGTACCGAATGCACCTTGGTTGATTGTTGGTATTCAAGGTTAATCACCAAGCTCGTTCAATTTAGTCTTAATTAAATCCCGCTATTTAGCGGGATTTT
>NZ_JAWOQN010000703.1:0-621 GCF_033337395.1 Vibrio sp. YT-19(2023)
ATCCCAAAATCGCGACAAAGTAACATCTATGAGCTCTGAGACGAATTGACCGAAAAACTGCCAATTCCGCATCGTTCAGAGAAAAGTACAGACGTTGTTCTTCGATTGAAAAAATGGGTGGGGAATAAAGATCTGCCTGTTCTGCTCTCGTGAGAATAGTAATTTCGTTTTTGATGGCCATATCAGGGCTGTTCCGTATTAAATGTACGATATTTACCTAATTTGCCACACTTATAAGTAGTAACCCACCTCCGCAGCCATTTATTGGTGTGGTCTACAGAGGATTATGTCTTTTTAGAGGGGAAAATCCCTAGAACCCCATCTCCAAACATATCAAGCGTGTCTGTATCCCACTCTATTGTAAACAAGACATTTTTATCTTTTATATTCAATGGCTTATTTTCCTGCTAATTGGTAATACCATGAAAAATACCATGCTCAGAAAAGGCTTAACAATATTTTGAAAAATTGCCTACTGAGCGCTGCCGCACAGCTCCATAGGCCGCTTTCCTGGCTTTGCTTCCAGATGTATGCTATTCTGCTCCTGCAGCTAATGGATCACCGCAAACAGGTTACTCGCCTGGGGATTCCCTTTCGACCCGAGCATCCGTATGAGACTCA
>NZ_JAWOQN010000704.1:0-621 GCF_033337395.1 Vibrio sp. YT-19(2023)
ACCGGTTTCTAAATGAGAAGAGACAATATTGACACTCACCCAAATCGACTCAGGCAGTGACTCAAGATCTTGGATGATTTTGCGAATCATCTGGTTCGTCATCGGAACAATCAATCCGCTCTCTTCTGCGGCGCCAATAAACATATTAGGTGGCACCAAACCATCGCGTCTTGACCAACGAACCAACGCTTCATAACCTACAGTTTGGCCATCTCTGCTATCCACAATAGCTTGATAATAAGGGATAAATTCGCCGCTATTGATGCCGTTTTGAATCAGCCCTTTGATAGACTTTCTTAGGCTTTTACTTGAGATATAAAACAGCGCAAACACAATCCCAAGAATCAAAGTAGCAGGCACACCCCACACGAAAAGACGCTGATTCGCGTATGCGGCCAAGGCTTCACCACTGTAAATCTTGATGAGCATGTTGGCCTGAGATTCGTCAGAGAAGAAAAACTCGCTCGATAGCGCATTCTCTTCATCAATAATGTTTGGCATGCCGCGACTGATTGAAAGGGCACCAAACATAGGTTCGTGATATTCAAATTTTACGAATAAGCACTCTTCACACGGCTCAGCAATAAGCTGTTTTACCCAACTGTTATCGAGAACCCAAAA
>NZ_JAWOQN010000705.1:0-621 GCF_033337395.1 Vibrio sp. YT-19(2023)
ACGTCAATTTCACTGGCGGCTTCTTTGTCTGATTGACTGTCTACTTCAAGCAACGTCTGAATACTTTCGTCTTCTCTAACTTTCTGTTTGTGCTGCTTTGTTAAGTTGATAAGCGCCCAAGCAAAAACAATCACTAAGATCGTAACTAAACGTTGAAAATCACTTTTAAGCGGCTCGTAACCTGCAACCGTGATCAGAGGACCCACAACCCAAATAAAAATGGAGCACGCGGCTAAACCGACTAAACCAAGAAACCATCTTTGGGTAAATACTCTGCCTATTTCTTTAATACTCATTTCCTTGCCCAACCGTTAGTTGCCCACAATAAGATCGATTTCAATTCGACGATTCATTGCTCGGTTCTTTTCACTATCATTTTCTACCAAAGGTCTCGCATCACCCAACCCTTCAGGAATCACTCTTCCTTTAAGTGCACTGTTGGAGATTAACTGTTCGGAAAGAGAAGTTGCCCGAGCTAAAGACAAGTGCCAATTGGATGGGTACTTGCTGGTAAATATCGGACGGTCATCGGTATGCCCGGTAATTATGATCTTCCCTTGTGTCGCTTCTAAAGTGCGTGCAACTTTAGAAATAACTGGCAGTATGTAAGCCACAACGCTC
>NZ_JAWOQN010000706.1:0-621 GCF_033337395.1 Vibrio sp. YT-19(2023)
TCCGCACTTTAGGCGCCCGTATGCGAGTGCACGAAGAAAGCTCTCAACACGTACTCAACTACCTACAACAGCAGGCTTTGGTCGCGAAGATTTACCAGCCGAGCTTGCCAGATCACCCTGGTCACGAAATCGCGAAAAAGCAGCAGTCGGGTTTTGGTTCTATGTTGAGCTTTGAATTTGCAGGCTCATTTGAGCAACTTAAAGTGTTTGATAAAGAGCTCGAACTGTTTTCTCTTGCTGAGTCGCTTGGTGGCGTGGAGAGTTTGATTTGTCACCCCGCATCTATGACGCATCGAGCCATGGGGGAAGAGGCGTTAGCGGAAGCGGGCGTGTCGCATCAGCTGCTTCGTTTGTCTGTGGGTTTAGAAGATGCACAAGACCTGATTGCCGATCTCGATCAAGCCTTTGTAAAAGCTGCTCAGTAATAGGAGAACTAAAAAATGAGTGTACAACGTCAGTTACATAAATTTGGTGGCAGCAGCTTAGCAAACCCTGAATGTTACTTACGTGTGGCCGATATTCTTAAAGAATACTCTGTCGAGAATGATCTGGTGGTGGTATCTGCCGCGGGGAAGACCACTAATCGCTTGATCGAGTTTCTGGAAGGTTTAGACAAAGATG
>NZ_JAWOQN010000707.1:0-620 GCF_033337395.1 Vibrio sp. YT-19(2023)
CCCGCCGCTCAGTGGTTCAAGCGGTACAACGGCAAGACCCCGGAGAAGGGCGGGGCACAGAAGACCGAAGCGCTCAAGCCCAAGGCATGGCTTGAGCAGACCCGCGAGGCATGGGCCGACCATGCCAACCGGGCATTAGAGCGGGCTGGCCACGACGCCCGCATTGACCACAGAACACTTGAGGCGCAGGGCATCGAGCGCCTGCCCGGTGTTCACCTGGGGCCGAACGTGGTGGAGATGGAAGGCCGGGGCATCCGCACCGACCGGGCAGACGTGGCCCTGAACATCGACACCGCCAACGCCCAGATCATCGACTTACAGGAATACCGGGAGGCAATAGACCATGAACGCAATCGACAGAGTGAAGAAATCCAGAGGCATCAACGAGTTAGCGGAGCAGATCGAACCGCTGGCCCAGAGCATGGCGACACTGGCCGACGAGGCCCGGCAGGTCATGAGCCAGACTCAGCAGGCCAGCGAGGCGCAGGCAGCGGAGTGGCTGAAAGCCCAACGCCAGACAGGGGCGGCATGGGTGGAGCTGGCCAAGGAGTTGCGGGAGGTAGCCGCCGAGGTGAGCAGCGCCGCGCAGAGCGCCCGGAGCGCGTCGCGGGGGTGGCACT
>NZ_JAWOQN010000708.1:0-620 GCF_033337395.1 Vibrio sp. YT-19(2023)
GCGCTGAGTCATTATTTTGGCGTTGATTTTGGTCCATAGATTGCTTAAGTCGACTAATTACCCACTATACCTAAACTTTTAGGCGAAAGTGGTCGCGTATAAACATTAGACATACGTATTAAAGTGCGTATTCGCGTGACGCTTCAATTCGATTGAGATACCTCGCAGTATGAAGTTAAGCCTGCCGTTTGCAGATAAATTGCCACGAATTCGTCAGCGTGAGATGCCAGCTATTGGCGCGCCTGTCATGGTTTTGGCCACCCTTGCGATGGTGGTATTACCGATACCCGCGTTCCTACTGGATATGTTCTTCACCTTTAACATCGCCTTAGCCATGGTGGTGTTGTTGGTGACGGTATATACACGCCGCCCGTTAGATTTCGCCGCGTTCCCAACGGTGCTGCTGATCGCGACGTTGTTGCGTTTGGCGCTGAACGTTGCGTCTACTCGTGTCGTGTTACTTCACGGCCATGAAGGGGGCAATGCGGCAGGTAACGTTATCGAGGCGTTTGGTAACGTTGTAATTGGCGGTAACTACGCAGTCGGTTTAGTCGTCTTCCTCATCTTGATGATCATTAACTTTATGGTTGTGACCAAAGGTGCGGGGCGTATTTCTGAGG
>NZ_JAWOQN010000070.1:0-6380 GCF_033337395.1 Vibrio sp. YT-19(2023)
TGTTTTACCGTGGTCAACGTGGCCGATAGTACCAACGTTAACGTGCGGTTTCGTACGTTCAAATTTTTCTTTAGACATGAGTGGTCCCTCTAGGTACGGATTTAGGTGGCCCAAATTGACCACGCAACCAAAAAAAGATAATTGGTAAATCTAATATCAAAAGGAAATAAACTTGAGAGCTGGTGCTGATAGGCAGACTCGAACTGCCGACCTCATCCTTACCAAGGATGCGCTCTACCACCTGAGCTATATCAGCACTCAAATTAGAGTGGAGCGGGCAGCGGGAATCGAACCCGCATCATCAGCTTGGAAGGCTGAGGTAATAGCCATTATACGATGCCCGCAACACGTAACTCTGAGAGCTATTTCCTAAAGAATATGGTGGAGGGGGACGGATTCGAACCATCGAAGGCAGTGCCGGCAGATTTACAGTCTGCTCCCTTTGGCCACTCGGGAACCCCTCCAAATTTTCAAGCCATTCAGACTACTAAAGGAAAGAATGGTGCCGACTACCGGAATCGAACTGGTGACCTACTGATTACAAGTCAGTTGCTCTACCTACTGAGCTAAGTCGGCATAAGTGGTGCGCATTCTATTGAATGATTTTCTAGGTTGCAATAGTAATTTGAAAAAAAATCATAAATTTCGATTTTTTAGATTCGTTTGCTGCAAATTCGTACAAACTTAGCTTTTTTAAAGTAAACTTCGACCTTTGTCGTTTGCTTTGAAGTTCGCTTGATGTATGTTCTTGCTTCTATTAAACCAAGGATAAAAGAGACCCATGAGTCCATTTTTGTCATTTGACCGTGCAAATTGGGCCGAGTTAAGAAACTCTGTACCGATGACACTTTCTGAAGACGACTTGACTGCGCTTCAGGGCATTAATGAAAACCTAACCATGGAGGAAGCGGTAGAGATCTACCTTCCTTTGTCTCGTCTTTTGAATCTGTATGTCCAGGCTCGTCAAAGCCGCAATTCCGTATTACAACAATTCTTAAATACAGAGGAACATGCTCCCCCTTTCGTAATTGGTATCGCTGGCAGTGTTGCTGTAGGCAAAAGTACGACTGCTCGTATTCTAACGGCATTGCTTTCTCGTTGGGAGAATCATCCCAAAGTGTCCTTGGTTACAACAGATGGCTTCCTATATCCGAAAAAAGTACTAGAAGAACGCGGTATCATGCATCGTAAAGGCTTCCCAGAATCCTATGATATCAAGCGCTTAGTCGAGTTCATGTCTGACGTAAAGGCAGGAAAGCCCGATCTTGAAGTACCCATCTACTCTCACATCACGTATGACATTACTGATGAACTAAGGAAAGTGGATAGACCGGATGTTCTTATTATTGAAGGTTTAAACGTTCTGCAAAGTGGAATGGACTATCCACATGACCCGCATCGTGTCTTCGTCTCTGACTTTTTAGATTTTTCAATTTATGTCGACGCAGAAACAGAGACCATTGAACATTGGTACGTAGAACGCTTTTTAAAGTTTCGCCAAGGGGCCTTTACGAAACCAGGCTCTTATTTTAGCCACTACACACAACTCTCTGTCGATGACGCAAAGAAAAAAGCAAAGCAAATTTGGCATGATATTAATGGGCTCAATTTAGAATTGAATATTCTTCCAACTCGTGAGAGAGCCCACTTGATTCTACACAAAGGCGTTAACCACTTGGTTGATAAAGTCTCGTTGCGAAAGTAATCGAAGCTTAGTCACTTTTACGCAACGAGATTTCACCACCAATATAAGTCTCTAGTCCTTGGGAGGTTTCGATTAATATTCCACCTTGATGATCGATGCCTCGAACGACGCCATGTACCTCTCTAGGCCCAATAAGCAGTTTGACCTGACGATTAAGGAAATTGTCTAACCGATTCCAACGTTCGATAAAGCCAGTAAGTCCTTTCATTTCATATTCGACAAGTGCGGAATTCCAATGCTTAATAAGAGTCATTGCTAGAACATTTCTATCGATCTTGAGACTCTGATTTACTTGGTTCAACGTGGTCCATGGCTGGTCAATCTCAGGCTGGTCGTCAGGCATTCCAATATTCAGGCCCATCCCAATCACTAGATGAGCAGCCCCACCGGCCTGACCCGACATTTCAACCAAGATTCCGGCCAGTTTTTTATCTTGATAATACAAGTCATTCGGCCACTTGAGTTTAACACCTTGCATGCCTACTTCTTCCAGAGCTTCCACTGCGGCAATCCCAATCACCAAGCTCAAGCCCATTGCCGCAGCCATTCCTGCATCCAGTCGCCAATACATAGAGATATATAAGTTAGAGCCAAACGGTGAGACCCATTGTCTACCGCGGCGACCACGCCCTTGTGCTTGATATTCAGCAATACAAACACGGCCCTTTTCCGAATCCGCGACTCTGTCGAGCAAATATTGATTCGTTGAGTCAATCACAGGGACGAGTTCAACAAGTGACTCCGAGCTAGTGGTAAGGAGAGTCTCGTCTAACAGCTGCAATGGTGAGGCTAATTGGTAACCGCGCCCTTGCACTCGATAAATATCAATACCCCATTCACTAAGACCTTTAATGTGCTTAGCGATTGCCGCTCTAGAAACATTAAGATCGTCGCCCAACGCTTCTCCTGAATGAAACTCTCCATCACTTAATAACTTTAGAATATGAAGTTTCGTAGAGTGATCTTTTCTCATCTAGATGCCTCGATCTGAGCCAAATTGGTCTCCCCGGTACGATTGAGAAAGCGTACTTCATGCTCAAGTATGATTTGGTATTTGTCCCATACTGTATGCTTCACTAAAGAAGCAAGCGCGACAATGTCATCAGCACTACAATTATCTATGTTGGTCAAAACCAAAGCTTGCATAGGGTTGACCTGCGCACCGTGTACAGACTTCCCTTTTAATCCACACTGATCAATAAGCCAACCAGCAGCAATTTTCATTCCTCCTGAAGCTGGGTAGGCCACTACGTTAGGGTATTTTTTTGTGAGTCGATCATAGTGATCTTGTGTGATCACTGGGTTTTTAAAGAAACTACCTGCGTTACCTATCTTGGTTGGATCTGGCAGTTTTGCCTTTCGCACTTGGCATACTCGTTCGAAGATAGAAGCAGGGCTGAGTTGTTCTTCTGGGATACTTTGTAAAGGGCCGTACTGGTTAATCGGCTGCCATTGCTTCGCCAACTTAAGCCCTAATGCGGTGATAAAGCACTTTCCGTGCAACGCATGTTTAAATATGGAATCCCTATAGGCAAAATCACAGTCTTGGGCGTGCATTCTTTTGTTTTCAAACGTAGTTAGATCAAGAACATCTACATAATCACAGATGTCTTTTAGCTCTAGGCCATACGCACCAATGTTCTGAATAGGAGCCGAGCCAGCACAACCTGGAATCAAAGCTAAGTTCTCGATCCCACCGATCCCCTGATTCACACACCAGGAAACCAATTCAGGCCAATCTTCACCACCGGCAATATGTAATAGGTAATGCTCATCCGTTTCCGTGACTTCTTTACCCATGATTCGATTAACAATCACTAATCCCTCAAAATGTTCTGTAAAAAGAACATTACTTCCTTTACCTAAAAAAAGTTTCGGTAAATGGGTGAATCTTGGGTTTTGAAATAGCTCAATAACATCTTCAAGCGACTCAACGATAGCTAAATAGGAACACGATTGTTCAATTCCAAAAGTATGGTAAGCCTTTAGGCTCGCATTTGTTTTAATTTGCATAGTAGGTTTGCAACACCAGATAAGATTCTCTTAAACTGTCGACATTCTACATTAGTTATCTTTTAACCGCAGTGACAATACCAGACTCATTAATCATAGAAGTGTTAAATCCCATCAAGCTCCCCCTCATTAAGAAACTATACAAAGCGTATTACCCTGCGGGTCGAGCCAAAAAGGATGAATTGATCATTACAGCAAGCCATAAGGGTGAAATCATTGCGTTACTACGTTTAAAAAGTGTAGATAAAGTTCGTCTGTTGACAGGAATGTTGGTCATTCCGAAAGTTAGGGGAACAGGAATTGGAAAAAAACTACTAACTCATTGTAAAAACAATGTTTTCACTGATGGCGATTATTGCTTCGCGTTTACACATCTCGAATCCTATTATTCCAAGCATGGATTCACAACAATTGATTGCTCTGAGCTACCACACCCGCTAAAAATGGCATTTCAACGTTATGTAGATAGCGGTAAAGATCTCATTCCAATGCAATTCATCTCTTCAACGACATCAAAACGCGTGCTTTTGTAGCCAGGTAAATCATATCTTTGATAAAATGGCAGGTTCGCAATATTGCACTAAACTAAGGTACTCATACCGATATGATAGTAAGTAGGAATCCATTCGAACAGTTGCCAAGTCTCGCTGTCAATCCGGAAGACTTTGATGTTCTATATTCAGCAGAATCATTCAGAACCCGTCTTTTAGATGCTATCAGCAAAGCAACGTCGCGAATTTACCTAGTCGCTCTATATCTGGAAGATGATGAAGCTGGACGTGAAATTCTCACTGCGCTTTATGAAGCGAAACAGCGCAACCCTGGGTTGGACATCAATATCTGTGTCGACTGGCATCGAGCGCAGCGTGGCCTGATTGGCGCGGAGACATCTGAGGGTAATTCAGCGCTTTACAAAGCATATGCCAGTAAGTACCAACACCCAATCCCTGTCTATGGCATACCAGTGCGTGGCAGAGAAGTTTTTGGGGTACTGCATTTAAAAGGCTTCATTGTCGATGATACTGTTATCTACAGTGGGGCGAGCTTAAATAACGTTTATCTCCATTATCATGAACGTTATCGATTTGATCGTTACCATGTGATTCGACATGAATCTTTAGCGAATTCAATGGTGCAATTCATTCAGGAAGAAATGATTGCTCACCCTGCCGTTAATGATCTTGCAGGAAAAGATAAGCCAGAAACCAAAGAAATAAAGTCGGCGATTCGCCAACTGAGGGCTTCTCTTGCTCAAGCCAACTATAAGTTTGAAGACCAAGCTGCAACAGAAGAAAGCGTAAAAGTCACTCCGTTAGTTGGGCTAGGCAAACGCCGTAATCTGCTCAATCAACAGATTGTAAAGTTATTGGCAGCAGCCCAAGACGAAATTTTCATTTGTACGCCTTACTTTAACTTCCCTAAAGCACTTCATCGTGAAGTGAAACGAGCCATGAAGCGTGGTGTGAAAGTAACGATTGTTGTGGGTGATAAAACCGCCAACGACTTTTACATTGCACCGGAGGAAGACTTTAAAACCATTGGCGGACTTCCATATCTTTACGAAGTGAATTTGCGTCGCTTTGCGAAAGCCAATGAAGCGAATGTCGCCGCACGTAAATTGTCAATTCACCTATGGAAGCATGACAATAACAGCTTCCACCTTAAGGGTATTTGGGTTGATAAACGCTATATGCTACTTACTGGGAATAACCTAAATCCACGTGCTTGGTCACTCGACCTAGAAAATGGGCTACTCATACAAGACAATTATGCGAAGCTCACTGAGAAGTTTGAAGACGAAGTTTCGCGTATTCTTGAGCATACTCACCTTATCTGTACTTATAAGCAATTAGAGAAAGTAGAAGACTATCCTATAGGGGTACAGCGACTGGTCAGAAAAATCACCCGCCTAAAGGCAGATGGTGTTTTAAAACGTATTCTTTAGACATCATTTCTCGCTCTAAAGTACGTCGAGATTTTTATACTAAGCCAACCGCTTTAGCAGTTGGCTTTTTCATATAATCCATTTGGAATACTTAACTATTTTCTAGTACCGCTAGTGAGCACATAACCACTTAGATCTAGAGCGACTCTCTTAATGGGTTTGAGCTTTGACGTTTGTGAGTATTCCGCATAGCTTACAGTCTCGAGCTAAGCTACCCCTCTCTGTTCTGGCGCTTCTTACCCTTTGGCGATATATTTTTTCTGAGACTCATCAAATGTTCAGCGTCGAAAATCATCACCTCGCTAATGAAGAGCTCCTTCAATCTTTCACCTTCCAATTCTTTTCAAGTCGTTTGATTTTTGAGCCAGGAGAAATGGGGTATATATGACGCTTTTCTGGATTATGCGCACAATTCGTTTTTTCTTTCTCATCAAGATTCAAGCCGTTGAACGCCTTTGAATACCATAGATTACTTAGGCTTGTTTGTAGGTCATATTGCCTTTCCACAGCATCAACGGCCTATAATTAAAGCCTAGTGTGTAATTACGCAGAGTTCGCTTAGTAGGGATTATGTGAAATAGTCTAGTTAGGTGTATAAACACTCTTCAGGGAAACGTCGCAGTAGAAACGAAAAAAGCCCCAGTCTTTCGACTGAGGCTTAATATAAGTGGCGGAGTGGACGGGACTCGAACCCGCGACCCCCGGCGTGACAGGCCG
>NZ_JAWOQN010000709.1:0-620 GCF_033337395.1 Vibrio sp. YT-19(2023)
GTTACCGCAGTAATCTCAGCCGCTAACAAACAGAGTAAGATGCCGTCTTTGTCTGTTGACCATGGTGTTCCATCTTTACGTAGGAAAGAGGCACCTGCGCTCTCTTCACCACCAAAACCAAACTTGCCAGTGTAAAGGCCATCGACAAACCACTTGAAGCCGACAGGCACTTCACACAGTTCACGACCCAAATCGGCTACTACTCGGTCGATAAGTGCACTTGAAACCAGCGTCTTACCAACAGCAACATCTTTACCCCACGCCTCACGATGACGGTATAGGTAGTCGATACAAACCGCTAAGAAATGGTTCGGGTTCATCAAACCTTTCGGCGTCACGATACCATGACGGTCATAGTCTGGGTCGTTACCAAACGCAAGATCGTATTCATCTTTCAGAGCTAGCAGACCAGCCATTGCGTATGGAGAAGAACAGTCCATACGAACCACGCCGTCCTTATCAAGCGACATGAACTGGAATGATGGGTCAATCGCTTCGCTGACCAAGGTCAGTTCTAAGTTGTATGCTTGTCCTATTTGACGCCAGTAATCAATGCCGCTGCCACCAAGTGGATCCACACCAATTTTCAACTTCGATTTCTGGATCGCTTCCATATCGAT
>NZ_JAWOQN010000710.1:0-620 GCF_033337395.1 Vibrio sp. YT-19(2023)
CGTGTCATTTCTGATGCGGCTTTTTCTTTTCTAATCAATAGCCTTGTCGATGGCAAGCAAATCTCATAGCGGCTGAATATTAATTAAGCTTTATGGAATATCGAGCTTAGCGACAATACATTTCCAATACGTTTGAGAATCTCATCTTGTTCTTTTTCGCTGCGAAACTCGCCGCTTGTGTTTCCCCAAATCGGCCCTGGCCATGCAACGTCGTCCTTAAAGCGTGCGATATGATGAATGTGTAGCTGCGGCACCATGTTACCAAGTGCGCCAAGATTCAACTTGTCAGGGCGGAAAGTCGCTTCGAGCGCTTGGCTTACCGCTTGTGACTCAAGTAAAAACTGTTGCTGCTCTTTCATCGGTGAGTGGTGCAGGGCTTTTAAGTTGGCACGGTTAGGGTTTTAGGTGACGCACGGCACTGCATTATCTTTATGTAGAAGTGCAACGCAAAGAGGGAAGTGGCCGATTACTGTGGTGTCTTTTGCCAATTGAGGGTGCAGTTCAAAACTCATTGTGGATATCCGATTCATTTCAATTTGAATTAGTATACGTCAGATAAAACAAAAGGTTGACGCTTTCACGTCAACCTTTGCAATCATTCAGCTTGTGCTACTTAAGTT
>NZ_JAWOQN010000711.1:0-619 GCF_033337395.1 Vibrio sp. YT-19(2023)
CACTCCGCGCCTCTTCCTAGGTAGCAAGAAAAATATCTGCGTTCTGAGCTAAACAAATTGCTTGTGTTTAAATAACTTACTTAACCCGCTGATATAGAGTGGAACTGTAACTTGAAAGGTTACAACCCCGATAGTAGTGGAGAAGTCTTCAGGGAAAGTTTTCCGACAGGCAATAAAAAAGTTGACGCTTTCACGCCAACTTTCTCAACTTTTAGAACCTAGAACCTAGAACCTAGAACCTAGAACCTAGAACCTAGAACCTCTAGTATTGATCTTCTGACCAGCCGTCACTGTCTGACATATCTGGGGCGCCAGCAATGGCATTTTCTTCATCTGCCCATTCACCAAAATCGATCATTTGGCATTTTTTACTACAGAAAGGGCGATGAGGACTTTGTTCTCCCCATTCAACGTCGGTACCACATTGAGGGCATTGAACGATAGTAATTTTAGACATGGTTGAATCGTCCCATTGTAATCTTGGTATTAAAGCGAAGTATTTAGAATAATAGCCTGATGTTTTGATTAGCTACAAACGGCTAATTCAAACTCGACATCTTGTGTGCATGCCTGACCATTTTCAAAAGCCATAAATTTAATCGCAAAACGATTTTTATGA
>NZ_JAWOQN010000712.1:0-618 GCF_033337395.1 Vibrio sp. YT-19(2023)
CTTAATTGACAGAGCTTATTATCCGGTACCTCTTTGCCCTGTTTTATCAATAATTCTATCTCACCTGAGATGTAATGCAGGGGCATTGCACCTAAACTTCCTGACACCCCTTTCAGGCTGTGCGCTGCGCGCTGTGCGTTGTCTATATCTTCGTTTAGAAGTTTATGTAATTTAGAACCATCTTCAGCATGATCTTGAATAAAGACCTCGAGCAACATTCGGACAGCGCCTTCATCGCCAGAAAGCGAATCCAGCATTCTGTTTATATCGATAAACGGTTCTTGCGGAGCCAGCAATTCTTGTCGCGAATCAGGGGTTAGCTCTTGCGTTTTATTCGCTTGAGCATCACTTGCCAACTCACGCGCTTTGTTCTCGTGTTCTAAAGAACTGGAGGCGTTTTCAGTTTGAGAAACGGCAGGCTCTGATGAACTTGAATTCGCCACCGCATTTTTAGAGAAGACAGCCCATGAAACCAACGCCAACAGACAACCGCTCACGACAATGAGCCAAAAGATAAAAGAAACCAGTTTTTGTTCGAGCGTAGCCTTCATCGACACCAACTGATTAGGAAAATCTGGCTTTAATAACTGATTCGCCAAATAACTGCCCTGTGCATTC
>NZ_JAWOQN010000713.1:0-618 GCF_033337395.1 Vibrio sp. YT-19(2023)
CCCTGGCGTAAAAGAAATGCTGACGGATCTAGGTAAGCACTACAAACTCGTCGTGATCACTAACGGTCCAATTTTCTCGCAGCACCCCAAATTGAAAGCAACACAAATGGATGAATGGGTGGACCATATTATTGTGGGTGGCGAAGAGCCAGAAGAAAAACCAGCGGCCAGCATATTCCAAAAAGCCTTGAAACTTGTCGACGTCAAACCAGAAGAAGCCATACACATCGGTGACTCTTTAGCGGCAGACATCGCAGGCGCAAACAACATGGGTATTTTGAGTGTGTGGGTGAATGCGACTGGCGCAAGTAATCCAACAGAGATAACGCCGAACTTTGAAATCCGAGAAACCGTCGAGCTAAAAGAAATCCTGAAAACACTCGCCCAATAACAACAGCGAATTAAGAAAACCACAACCCCAGACATTGAGCTGGGGTTTATTTTATCTGCGCGAAAAGCTCTGGGATCATGGGTGGTCTAAAGCACCAAAAGCTGCACCAACCTTATAGTTCGTACGCAAAGCGAGATATGTTCTGCTGATAGAAATCTTCTGGCTAGCCACTCTCAGCTAATATGACGGAAAATAGAGTGGCTAAAATGCAAAAAAGCCCCAGTCTT
>NZ_JAWOQN010000714.1:0-616 GCF_033337395.1 Vibrio sp. YT-19(2023)
GAACGTGGTTAACAGGTCCATGCCTGAAATACCGGGTAAACAAATGTCGGTCACAATTACGCCAGCTTCGTCGCCTTGTTTCATGGCTAACAAGGCGGATTCCGCATCGGAAAAAAATGTCGCTTCGATATCGGCTAGCTCAAACGTTTGTTCTATTGCTAATCGAAGGTCGGCTTCATCATCAATAAAAAACACCTGACACATTATTTTATCCTTCTGATTGTTCGGTGCGTTGGCATATTGGTAAACACAATGAGAATCGAGCGCCACCTTGGGCTCGGTTGTGAGCACTCAAGCTGCCGTTCATACCAGCCAATATTTGCTGAGATATAGAAAGTCCTAATCCCAATCCATTCTTTTTAGTTGTTAAAAACGGTTCGCAAAGTTCGGACAGTGTGTGCGAACCAAGCCCAGGGCCATTGTCATCGACATGAATCATCACTTTGTTTTCATCCGTATCCGTTTCAACGAGCAACCACACTTGTTTATCTTGTTGTTCTTTTACGGCTTCAATTGCGTTTGTCAGCAAGTTAACCAGAACTTGCTCCAATTGAATGGTATTGATTTGAACCTCGATGTCGTCAGTAGGAAGTTCGGTAGCAAGTAGAACACGAGC
>NZ_JAWOQN010000715.1:0-616 GCF_033337395.1 Vibrio sp. YT-19(2023)
ATACAAAGCCACGTCGTTCTTCGTATCTCATGACCGTGTGTTCGTAGACTCGCTAGCAACGCGTATTATCGAAATTCGCGATGGCAAGATTTCAGACTTCAAAGGTACTTACTCTGAGTTCTTGAAATCTCGTGGCGTTGACGCGTAATCACTCATACAGCGCTTGAAAAGTAAAAGCCTCGCTATTTAGCGAGGCTTTTTTAATTGGTCTTAATCCTTAAACTGACCGGTTAGATACGCATATATGCCGACGACACCAAATGTAATGATCATTGAGAGCATAATGCCACTGGGCGTGAGCAAAAAATTCCACAGTTGGTCATTGTCCATAGTTCACATCCTTTGTGAATGAGCTGTAGTTAGCATCAATTAAAACAAGTGTTGTTATTGCTACAACAAACGTTGCTATTTCTGGCTTATATCGCTTAGTTAAGCCTTCATAACGTGATGATTTACTTATCCCAATCGTTATAAGTTTACACTAATCGGCGGTTTTGTAATGTGTTCTCGTTAACGAGATGCGCTTTCGCCTTTCACATCAAACTCAATCTTGTCCGCTCCGGTAAATACTTGGAATCGCAAACCTTTCGCACGCGCAATGGTCGTAATGCCAAAT
>NZ_JAWOQN010000716.1:0-616 GCF_033337395.1 Vibrio sp. YT-19(2023)
GACAACTTTGACCATTCCTTTAGTTTTTATATGACATACACTTTTAGTGATGAGTGGATATTTAAGGGTTTATATATATTAATTTAGACCGGGTTATGTGAACAGCATATATTCTAATCCTCACTTGGAGAAAAAAAAAAGCATCATGGAGCGTTGTTCCTGTGGGCTCCAGCAACACTAAACCCCTGAGCTTGCCTGAGAAGGACTAAATGCACAAACCAGCTAATTTTAAATATCCCATGGAGAGAGACTCTCACTGCAGCCTGTTCTATTCTGTTCTGAAAATGTGGGCGTGCAGCCTCGTTCTGTGGACGATAAACCAGGTGCAGACTTCCATCTGTGTCACCGCTGATGAGGAAATACAGCGAGTGCTGGACGGAGCAGTGAGTGACAACAACCCCGCCCACATTTAAGAGGGCTGTCTGAACACACCCAGGGTCTAGGTACCATGTCTGAAGGATGCTTTCAGTTCCAAAGGTACCATACCGAAAATGTTTGGTGGAAACGGGGGTTTACAGTTAAACTCTTTGTGTCCAAGGTTGTGGGTATACGGAAATGCCAAACTACAATCTGTAGTTCAAGCAACAGCCCAAGAGCCAGCAAAAACCTGCCAGAT
>NZ_JAWOQN010000717.1:0-615 GCF_033337395.1 Vibrio sp. YT-19(2023)
GTATGGCTGGATTTCCCAGTACTTTCTCGGATTCTTTTTTGCGTATGGCGTTTACCTGCCATTTTGGTCGTTGTGGTTTAAAGAACAGGGTGTTTCTTCCACGGACATTGGTTTACTGGTTGGTTTAGGTTTGGCGACACGCTGCGTGGCTAACCTCGTCATTACCCCTCGTGTACACCGAGTTGAACATCTAATGCCAACGTTGCGTTGGTTGAGCTTTGCAGCCCTCATTTTTGTTGGTTTCCACTTTTTTACGGGCGGTAGTTTTTGGCTTATGGCATTGGCAACGGTGTTGTTTAACTTGTGTTGTGGTCCGGTAGTTCCGCTATCAGACGCGATGGCAAACTACTACGCTCGCTTGAAAATGTTGGATTACGGTCGCACGCGTTTGTGGGGGTCTATAGCCTTCATTGCGGGTTCAACGGTGGTGGGTTTCCTTGTCGCAGAATTTGGCTCGGATATGATTCTGTACACCGCGATGGTGGGGGTGTTCTTTTCATTGCTTTTCGCGATGCGCAGCATCAATCCAATGCCTGTCACTCGCGGTGACCAGCATGCTGAACGTCCGAAATTATCTGCACTGCTTACCGATAAATCAGTGGTGAAGTTCTTGGT
>NZ_JAWOQN010000718.1:0-615 GCF_033337395.1 Vibrio sp. YT-19(2023)
ACATGCTGAGAAAGATGACGAGGAAAACCAATAATCTCGTTCACCAGTTGGATAAACTGCTGACCTTTGAGCGATTCCGGTTGCAAACCAAGCTCAATAATTTGTGCTTGCCAACCTTGGCTACGATCTCGGCGGTTAACATTTTTGATGAAAAAATCCAATTGGGTCTCTTCAATACCTAACGCTTTTCCGACCTCACGTACCGCACTTTTGAAGCGATAACTGATCACTGTTGCGGCAAGAGCGGCACGTTCACGTCCGTATTTTTTATAAATGTATTGAATGACTTCTTCACGGCGCTCGTGTTCGAAGTCAACGTCGATATCTGGTGGCTCTTTGCGTTCCTTACTGATAAATCTTTCGAACAAGACAGAGATTTGTCTTGGATCTACGGCGGTGATTTCTAAGCAGTAACACACGACGGAATTCGCCGCTGATCCTCGACCTTGATAAAGAATGCCTTGCTGTTTAGCAAACATGACGATGTCATGAATGGTTAAAAAGTAATAATGGTACGTGAGGTCGTCTATCAACCTCAGTTCGTTTTCGATGGTTTGGTTGATGTCCTCCGGCACGCCTTCAGGAAAGCGACGCTCTTTACCTTGTTCCACCAAC
>NZ_JAWOQN010000071.1:0-5531 GCF_033337395.1 Vibrio sp. YT-19(2023)
TGGGGCATTTTTCAGTTAGCCGACAGCGCTGAAAAACAGAGCAAACCAACAAGGAAAGGAGTAGAACTTAGTTGAATTAGATGTAGGCACGTCAGCTCTGCTTTTAATTTTACGTCTTGATATTCTTCACATTGGTAGACTGCTTTCTTGTTGATGTTTTGTATCGGTGCAATTCCCATGTTAACTGAGCCACGGACGTTGCCATTACTTTCATTTCATCTCTAAACTGGTCATTCTCGGCTCTTAGGCGTTTATTTGATTCTGCCAAATCGTCATATCTCTCCTTATCGACCTGCTTTTTCTTTTTGGGTTCCCCTTTCTTAGCTACGACGGGGTTAGGATGGTAGCGAGCCTTCTCCGCCAGAACCATTTCCAAGATAGTAGGATGATTCTTGCATGACCCGTTTGCCACGCCAGCTCTTTTTTCGACTGCATAGGGGCTAACCTTCTTGCCTTCTTTTTTCAGTGCTTCGAAGGCATTAATCAGCTTGGTTTTTACGTTTGCCATTACAACGCTCCTAATTCAAATCTTTCAAACTCAATGTTATGGTCACGCATGACCTTCTCGGCAGCTCGGATGTCTGTCAACTCGCGAGCAAGCGTGTTCTGGTTGTAAAACCCCATGTCTTTCATTTGCTGTAATCTTCCTGCAATTCGCCCGTGACGCTCTTGCCAGCGCAGCGCCTCTTCCTGATTAATGTTTAAATTTTCACAGTCACGACCAAGACAACTCGACTGCTCAAAAAGGTGGTCCATTTTGCACTTAAAACCAGCAAAGCATCGGCCATAACCTGTCGATTTATTTGCCCCTTTTGTTTTCTTGGCAAGCTCTTCAAATTGTTCTTCAGTCATTACGTTAGGGTCACCCTCAAACGCTTTCATAAACCCACCTGACTGCTCTTCAGGGTGGTCTATCATGTCCCGCAGATAGGTTTTATGACTTTCCATTTCAGCGTCTTCAACCGCTTTCTTGATATTAGCTGGGTTCTCTATTCCCAGCAGTGTTAACACCTCAGCATGACTGGCATAAATAGCGGTCATTGATAGGCTAATGTGCTTGAACTGATGCTTCAAAGCTGCCAGCGACACCAAACCATTCCCGATCACAAAATGGGCAAAGGTACGTCTCAGTGAGTGAGTCGTAAAGTGCCAATAAAACGTGCCATCTTCCCGCTCTTGAATAGGGTTATATTGTGCGGGTACGACAGGGTTTAGCAAGCCATACACCTCATCCATTTCATCTGGGTCATAGTTGATATCAATGTGTCTTGAGTATTCAGCAAAGAGATATCTAAGGACTGTGGTACTTAGTACCACATCGTTTCGCTGACGCTTGATGTTTTCACCACTCCCACCTCTACCATCGAATCTAAATCGTGGTGAACAGTGAATGTCGCCTTTGTTGAAGCGATAATCATCATTTAGTGCAGTTAAGACCTCTAGCGCTTTTTCACAGATAGGGGCGCACGCCCATGCATCCTCTCTTGGTAATTTCTCTAACTTACGCGTCCAAGAACGTAGAGTGCATAGCTTGATACCGTCAAGGTCAATTTCTTTATAAGAGGTCGAGTCTATTTGCGTTAACTCACTGATACGCATACCCGTGAACGCGGAAAGTGCCATAAAACAAGCTCCTTCTACCGCCTTAAATTCATCACAGGCTTGGCGCTCTGTAATCCCATACTTTTTGGCGTAAGCTTTTACATCGCGAAGGTCTTTCAGTTTTTCATGAGCAGCGGTGACATCTTCTATCAAGCGTCCCATTAGTTGCTCATAAATAACAGGAATAACCGTCGGGTAATGCCCTTTACCAGTGCTTGAATACTGCTTGGCGATTTGTTTGAGGCTTTTTCCTTCTGGAATACCGAGTGAAAAGTGAAGCTGCTTTGGAAAGTGTTTGTTGAGTTGCGTAAGGACGCTTAGTGCTTCTAAATGAATTTTTACAGTCTGTTCACTGTGCTTTTTCTGTTCATGAAGCAGTTGACTAAAGACCAATTCGTTACTGAGTAGAGAGAAGGAGTCGATGGAAGTGCCTTTATATACTCTCAGGGCAGTGTTTGACTTTTTTGCTATGAGCTGACATTGACTGAACTTGCGAAAAGTACCCCCATCCATGTGCAGAAGGTTACCTTGTGCTCCCCAAATCAAAAAATAGATACGCTGCTTGAGTTCGATAAGCAGCTTGGGGTTGTGCTTTTGAGGCAAGAAATTGATTTGGTAGAGCGATTTCACGTCGTTCGTGAGATTAAAAAACGCATTAAAATCCCACACATCATCACCGAAACAGGATACAGGGTTGCCTTCCTTATCCACGCTCACTACTGTGTCGTCACTAGGCATAGGAAACGGGTTCGATGTTAGCGGTAGGGCATATTTTTCAAACTTATTGAAATCATGACAGATACTGTACATGGCTTATCCCCTGAATATGTCCATAACGGAGTTTTCATCCCACAGAGGGTGACACTCTCGCTCTAATTGCTTCATCGCAGCTTTGAGGTGAGCCTTTTTAAAACGTGCTTTGAGCTTATTTAGATTCGCCTTCACTTCACCAAAGTTCGTGATGAAGTGCTCTACGTTTTGATGCACTATCATGGCTTCATTCAGTCGCTGCTCAAAGGAAAGCAGCCGCCATATGTCGTGCGGGTCATCCACAACACCGAAGTTCGAGCAGCCAAAGCATTTTACGACGAAGCCACAACCTAGCTGGGATTTTTCTTCACCGGATAGGATGCCGCTCCTGTCTACGGTTTTTTGGAATTCTTTTTTCTGAGGTGTGTCGGCGCCTTTACAAAAACCACCGTTCTGATTCTCAACCACGCGGTGCTCAGTATCGACTTCCTTTATGGCTTCCCACTCCTCATGCGAAATCACCTCACCAATCGCTTCTTTGGCTTGCGCCACCGCGACAACCGTTCCTCCATCGGGATTTTTACCTAAGTTGTGCAACGCCGTTAGGCCAAGAGCTAATTGGTTTCTGGCTTCGCCTTTAGTGACTTTGCCATACTTGGCGTTGTCATAAGTATCAGGTGCATTACGGGTGTTTTGTGCCGCTTTGCTTCGCCCTAGCTTCTGCTCTGCGTACTGCTTAATGGATGATTTCAGCAGATTACAGTTCAAGCAAAAATCAGGGTTCTTTTCTATTAAAGCTTGAATACGCTTAGAGTGTTTAATCAGATAATCTTGAGCATAGGTTTTGAGGTAGCCTGTGGTTGGAACATCACCATTCATCTTTCGAAATAGATAATGCTTATCCAAACCCAGAAAAGTAGAGTGCGCCTTAGATAACGCAAGATGTGATTCAAAAAAACGTTTACAGGATGATCTTGGAGTAAATGAGCGCAGTTCAACGGTGTTCCTGCGAGTCTTCAATCCTTCAATGCTGATGCGGCCAGCTCCTGACTTCTGGCACACCCATTCATCTTCTAAAAACATACTCAAGGTTTCTGTTTGCCCTGTTCCGAGATAGTAGATGGTCAGAAATACCGCATTGCAGACTAATCTATCAAACGCCAACCGCCTTTGAGCTTCAGATAGTGACTCATCCTTATAGCGCTCTAACAGCGCTCTGCGGTCAGCGAGCAAGGCGAAGGCAATAGAGCGCAACTGCTTAGGAGTGTAGTTGTCAGAATCTAACGATGCTGAACTCGTATCAAGGTTTCTGGCTGCTTTAGGGATTGTTCCGAAGCCAAACTTTTTGCAGATTGAATTTAGGTTTGAACCTAGCCAGCCAAGAGTTTTTGCACTGATACGCTTACCATGTAATCCCTTACCTGTACTTGCCATTGAAAGGTAAGTCGCATTGATGTACTGGGTGCATGTTTCTGGAGAAAACTGAACTTTGGTTTTGCGCTTTCCGCTTTGGGCATTGAATGCATGACGAAGAATTTGTCGGATAGTTACGAAGTGCGACTCCTTTGATGATTCGCGCCACCCTGACTGCTGGAACTTGGAAATCAGCAAGCGAATATGCTCGTCCGTGGCATACGCCTTTAGCTCCGCAAAGTCACACGTTGAATTGTCACCAGTACCGCGCTTCCAAATATATTTCCACTTAGTAATTACCGTCAGCGTGTTATCGGTGACCATCTCCTTGGTCGGTGTAGAGCGATAAGCACGAGCGTTTTCTTTAGATTCGGCATCCATTACATCGGTCACGGTAGCGTTTCATCCTCTAGCAAGTTCATGGTTATCTCGGGAATTTGGTTCTTTTCAGGATTGCCCTCGTAATGCTTGAGGTACAGCATGGTGGTTTCTAAATCTTTGTGCCCCATTTCGTCCTTTAGGATTTTCAATGCTTGCATCATCGACAACTCTTTAATTTGAGCCAATGACTCAAGCTTATAAGCACCAAACGTTGCCCTGCAATCGTGCTCTTTATGCTTAAAGTGGGGATTACTGTTCTCTTGTATCGCAGCGCGTAACTTAGCCCACAATGAGTTGAGACTCTTAGTGGTGAACGGTTCTCCATTCTTATTGATAAAGGCGGGAGGGTTCATATCACCCGTATTCATGAAGTATAACTGTTGCCGCTTTTTATATCGTTCACTTTCATGGTACTCATTAAGTGACCTCATCAACCAAACAGGCATGGAGACTTGTCGGTTGATATCATATTTGGTTTTGCAGTCATGGTCAGGCCCAATCCAGATACCCGTTAGTGTCTTCCCTTTGAAGCCCTTGGGAATAGCAAAGTGTTTAGGTTTAATGTCTGTGACCTCTATAGCGCGAAGCCCTACAGTAAGCGCCACACTAATCATTAAACGAAACTCTTTTGATAACCCATTACAGCGCCAATTGTCCCTCACATGCTGTAGGTCAAGGTCATTCAATGGCTGTAGATTGGTTTCTCTGGTTGCGCTTCGGATTGAGCAGTCTGTAAGCGTTTGCCCATACTTAGTGGTGCCCGTCACTTCAAACGGCAGTTGAGAAATGTACCCATGACGGTAACAGAAAAGGTAGAAACGCCTCGCAATTGACAGAGCTGAAACGGCAGTGCTTCGTCTCAAGTTACCTTTTTCTATCTCACCTTCTAAATAAGCTCGATAAAGAAAAATCGGGTAACGCTGTAATCGCTCTTCGTGGTCGTCCCACTTTAGATTATTGGCATCCAAGTATCGGTAATACCTCAACAGGTGGAAGCTCGTGGGCTTAACGTCCTTCGCCCCCTCTACGATACGACGACTTAGGATGTAGGCATTGGGTTCAAACACCGGCTTACCTTCACTGGTAAACAGCATGAGGACGCCTTTGAAAGACATTGGCTTATCAACGGTAAACAATTCCTGAGTGTCTTCGTATGACACCGAATTTTCAGCACCAAAGGAGGTGGCAAGCTCTTTGGTTATTTCAACGTCACCGATGTTAATGTGATCCGCTGTCTCTATGAGGTGGTAGAAGTGATCCATACTTAACCTTGGCCCAATTTAAAATCTAATTATTAGTATACGTTGCAATCTATATATATTAATAAAGATAATTAACTAGTGTCAATCTAATTATAACTATGGGGATTCTTAGTCGAATGAAAA
>NZ_JAWOQN010000719.1:0-614 GCF_033337395.1 Vibrio sp. YT-19(2023)
TTTGACTGTGCTCGTGCGAACAAATCGTTGGCGGCATGGGGCGTTGAAGGCCGTGTACCATTCTTGGATAAAGAGTTCATTGATGTCGCAATGCGCTTAAATCCTGCAGACAAAATGTGTGGCAACGGTAAGATGGAAAAACACATTCTTCGCGAATGTTTTGAGCATTACTTACCAGACTCAATCGCTTGGCGTCAAAAAGAGCAGTTTTCTGATGGCGTAGGTTACAGCTGGATTGACACTTTGAAGGCCGTAGCAGAAGAGAAAGTGACCGATCAACAGATGGAAACGGCTCAGTACCGCTTCCCATACAACACACCAACAACTAAAGAAGGTTACGTATACCGCGAAATTTTTGAGGAGTTGTTCCCATTACCATCAGCTGCAGAATGTGTACCAGGTGGTCCTTCTGTAGCGTGTTCATCAGCGAAAGCGATTGAGTGGGATGAGTCATTCAAGAACTGTGTTGACCCTTCAGGCCGTGCAGTGCAAACCGTTCACAACGACGCTTACTAAGCAGAATTGGGCTGGAGCAGCAATCCAGCCCAATTATTTAACTTGTTGACGTTAAGATCAAAAAGAGGTGCGTGCGCACCTCTTTTTTGTGTTGGTTG
>NZ_JAWOQN010000720.1:0-614 GCF_033337395.1 Vibrio sp. YT-19(2023)
AAAAGCAATTTACAAAGATTGCGAGTATTTGTTGGTCACAGCTCAACGAATCAGAAAAACATGCGCGCAAATATCCGAAGGCTTCAACGCCGAAGTCTGGGTGGCGCGTGATGACTCGCTGCCAGACGATTTGTGGCAAGAACTGTCTCACCGACTCAACAATCGATTCCCTTCTACAACGTTTAACCTCATCTTGGCCTCTAGTGGTGACTTGGCTAACTTAGTCAGTACTCATCAAGTCGATTTTGCGTTCGGTGTCGACTATGAACGCATTGATGACCCGCACATTGTTTACAAACCTCTGGGTAAAATCCGAATGATGTCGGTGTGTAGCGTTGATCATCGATTAAGTAAGATGCGTCGCGTATCCGATGAAGATCTACGCAGCCAAATGCAGGCTTTGATGGTTTACCTCAACGAGAAAGACAACCCAGGCTTACAGCCGTTCTCAACTCGATACATTGGCTTCTCAAGCTTCGATTACATGCTCAACACCATTTTGGAAGAAGACGCATGGGGTGTATTGCCAGAGCCACTTATTCGCCACTACTTGCGCCAACAAAAACTTGCCGTCATCAAACACACGTACGGTTTGACTCAAGAAGACTACTGTA
>NZ_JAWOQN010000721.1:0-613 GCF_033337395.1 Vibrio sp. YT-19(2023)
TGCCAACCGTGCACCGCCGATGGAGCAGATTGGCCTAACTGCGCTAACGTTGTGTACGGTTCGATGAGCTTTCCTCGGTTTGTCACGCCCGTTTCGTACCAGCCTTGCGCCAAAATCAACTTTGCAACAATCGCTGGTAAGGCGAATAAGCAAATCAGTGCGATCAGCACAAACCGCCCTTTTGTAACTTGAGATGTCATGCCTCACCTCCTTGTGATGCCGCTTTTCTAAACCATCGAATACACACAACCATTGTGAGCAGTAAGAACACGCCAGCCATCACAAACCACTGTACGGCATACCCAAAATGCTTCGCGCTCGTCAGTGGAAGTGGATTCCAAGGAAATGGATATGCCCAGTCTTCTAGGTTGTCTGGCTGCAACACAGCCGGCATCAGCTCTACATTCAACAACTCATTGAGCTCGGAAATATTGAGGTTTTGGACTCGAATCCCCTCTCCCATTTCTGGCATCAATTCTGAGCTTAACGGATTCATTGATTTGCGATACAAACGTCCGGTTACGTTTGTGGGGCTCTTCAACGTCGTTACGGTTGGTAAAGAATCACGAGTTCGCAGCCCTTCGACGAAACCCAATTCTAAAAGCGCTAAGGT
>NZ_JAWOQN010000722.1:0-612 GCF_033337395.1 Vibrio sp. YT-19(2023)
CGCACGCCAGTGCCATCAGGTGTTGGGTAGTCGCTACCGAATACCGCGAGTTTTTCTCGGCGGCCAACAGCGACTTGGGCGATAAATGGCATCAAGTTATTGGGAATGCCTTGTGGGTCTTCCCCCATACAGCCCGATGGGTGCGCGCCAACTGGGTTGAAGTAACGCAGTAAGGTGATGCTCCAGTCGTTTTCAGCATGGAACAGATCGCTTAAGCACTGCTCCACCATATATTTGCTGCGTCCGTATGGATTGGTGGTTGCGCCTGTTGGTGAGTCTTCCGTAATCGGCACTATTTCAGGGTCACCGTAAACCGTTGCCGATGAACTGAATACGATGCTTTTCACGCCCGCTTTACGCATGCTGCGCGCTAACACCAATGAGCCATTGACGTTGTTGTCGTAGTACTCAAGTGGTTTTGCCACCGATTCGCCAACCGCTTTGAGGCCAGCAAAGTGGATCACGGCTTGGATGTCGTGCTGCGCGAATACCGTATCCAAAAAGGCTTCGTCACGGATGTCACCTTGGTGGAACTCAGGCTGTTTGCCAGTCAGCGCTTCAATACGGTTTAACACTTCCAGTTTGGCGTTACACAAGTTATCAACGATGATA
>NZ_JAWOQN010000723.1:0-612 GCF_033337395.1 Vibrio sp. YT-19(2023)
GAGCATGGCAGACCGCAAAACAAGCCTCAAACACCGAGCAAACCGAAGCAGCATTACGTCAATCCGAATACGACAAGTAAACCGGCAAAACGCACTAGTGGCACATTAAGCCTCAAAAAATAACAATAAAGGACGCTTTCGCGTCCTTTTTCTTTGTTGGTCATTCAACCCAAACTGGCTTACAAGCATAATGGGGCAAACTGCCCTCTGGTCAAAGCCACAAGATCTTGCGGAGCAAGCTCAATTTCTAAGCCTCGTTTACCCGCGCTCACACAAATCGTCTCTTGTTCTTTTGCACTTTCATGTAGAAAGGTTGGCAACGCTTTCTTTTGTCCAAGTGGACTAATGCCGCCAACTACATAACCCGTTGTCGTTTTGGCGAGGTCTGGGTCTGCCCTGTCGGCTTTTTTACCCTTTGCTGCTTTGGCTGCCAATTTTAGATTCAGTTTTTGATCCACAGGAATGATGGCTATTGCCAAGTTTTTGGGCTCGCCATTAAGGCAAAACAACAGGGTTTTGAATACTTTTTTAGGATCTTGCCCCAACACTTCAGCAGCTTCTAACCCATAGCTGTCTGCTCTCGGGTCATGTTCATACTGGTGAATGGTGTGA
>NZ_JAWOQN010000724.1:0-611 GCF_033337395.1 Vibrio sp. YT-19(2023)
GAGAGCCTCCCGGCGTAACGGCCGGCGTTCGCCTTTGTGCGACTCCGGCAAAAGGAAACAGCCCGTCAGGAAATTGAGGCCGTTCAAGGCTGCCGCGGCGAAGAACGGAGCGTGGGGGGAGAAACCGCCCATCAGCCCACCGAGCACAGGTCCCGCGACCATCCCGAACCCGAAACAGGCGCTCATGAAGCCGAAGTGCCGCGCGCGCTCATCGCCATCAGTGATATCGGCAATATAAGCGCCGGCTACCGCCCCAGTCGCCCCGGTGATGCCGGCCACGATCCGCCCGATATAGAGAACCCAAAGGAAAGGCGCCGTCGCCATGATGGCGTAGTCGACAGCAGCGCCGGCCAGCGAGACGAGCAAGACCGGCCGCCGCCCGAAACGATCCGACAGCGCGCCCAGCACAGGTGCGCAGGCAAATTGCATCAACGCATACAGCGCCAGCAGAATGCCATAGTGGGCGGTGACGTCGTTCGAGTGAACCAGATCGCGCAGGAGGCCCGGCAGCACCGGCATAATCAGGCCGATGCCGACAGCGTCGAGCGCGACAGTGCTCAGAATTACGATCAGGGGTCTGTTGGGTTTCACGTCTGGCCTCCGGACCAGCC
>NZ_JAWOQN010000725.1:0-611 GCF_033337395.1 Vibrio sp. YT-19(2023)
GTAACCACTGCTGCTCCGGGAATAGAAAATGCGGTAATCGCAACATACGCTAAAAAATACACTGTGGCGGCATAGACGATGTTGGCTTCGATGAATGAATTGAGCGCTTCTTGCTGCGCTTTTGCGTTTTCAAGCGTTAGATATTGACCAAAATTAGCGCCTAACAAAAGAATGGTGGCAACAAGTATCAGTCCAAAGATAAGTTTTTTATTCATGTGTGCTCCGTTTCTATATCTAGGCTACCGCTTAAAGTATTCATACTGAATATTGTTTTAACAATCTCGTTATCGAAACTAAGTCGTGGCGCTGAAGATACGGGTGTTTTGGGATTTACAAAGGAGTAGACACGAGGGGAGCTAAAAAAATTTCATAAAAAAACCGCAGTTCACACTGCGGCTTTAGTCGATAGATTAGACTTCTGTTACGAAAGGCCATTCATTAATTCTTCGCGACGAGACTGGGGAACCACACTCCAGTGTGTGCCGTTAATAGCACCTTCTAAGGCCCAAAGTAGCTCAAGGCTAACTGTGGTGGAGTGCGTGTCTCTGATCGCTTTATAAGCACTTAGTGCGCCTTCTTCTTCAAGTTGAGCAACAGAATCAATACCCGCT
>NZ_JAWOQN010000726.1:0-611 GCF_033337395.1 Vibrio sp. YT-19(2023)
TCGCATGCTGGTTTTGTCGGATTTCACGCGCCCTGCTTTGCAATTTTCCGTGCCCCTTACTTTGTTTGGCAACGTAAAAAGTGCCAAGGATGGTTTGGATATCAAACGTGGTGGCATCTTCCCTATCGTGCATGGTATTCGCACCTTGTCGTTGGAATATGCGATTGAAGAAAAAAACACCTTTGAACGCATCGAAGCACTAAGAAAAAAACGCATCTTAGAACCTGAGACCGCAGACAACTTAAACGAAGCGTTGAAGCTGTTCTTTAAGATTCGCCTTCATCAGCAATTGAGTAAACAAGAAACACTTAACAATATTGATATCAAACAGTTAGAACGAACCGAGCGTGACTTGCTGCGTCATAGCTTGCATGTGGTGAAGAAGTTTAAGCAGTTCTTGGGCTTCCACTATCAAATCCGCGATTAAGCGCTTACACAAGTCAAAATGAGGCGTAGAGGATGAACTGGTTACAACGCAAATATTGGCATTACAAACTGAAAGGCTCGCCTTATCAGTCGCTGTTTTGTGCGCCACACAAAACCGAGTTTGTGTCTCTAGATTGTGAGACCACCAGCCTTGATCCGAACCGTGCTGAGTTGGTAACCATCGC
>NZ_JAWOQN010000727.1:0-609 GCF_033337395.1 Vibrio sp. YT-19(2023)
TGAGCGATCCTTACTCATCCAGATTGATATATTCAAGAAAAAGGGCGGCATGAACCGCCCTGATTAACTCGTTTCTAACGGATTGGTGGCGCGTACATGAAGCCGCCGGCATTCCAAAGTGCGTTAACACCACGAGCGATCTCTAAAGGCGAACCTTTACCGACTGTGCGCTCAAAGCTTTCGCCGTAGTTACCCACTTGTTTGACGACTTGGTAACCCCAATCATCACGAATGCCAAGGCCTTTACCTTTCGGACCATCAACACCCAAAATACGTTTGATGTTTGGATCTTGAGATTTCAACATCTCATCCGCATTCTTAGAGGTAATGCCGTATTCTTCCGCATTCACCATTGCTGCTAACGTCCACTTAGCGATGTTGAACCACTGATCGTCGCCTTGACGAACCACAGGGCCAAGTGGCTCTTTAGAAATGATTTCAGGTAGAACCGCCGCAGAAGAAGGATCTTTCAGATTCAAACGAAGTGCGTACAGACCCGATTGGTCAGTCGTTAGCACGTCACAGCGTCCGGCATCGAAACCTTTTGAGGTTTGCGCCGCCGTATCAAACACCACAGGTTTGTACGACATGCCACTGTTGCGGAAGTAA
>NZ_JAWOQN010000728.1:0-609 GCF_033337395.1 Vibrio sp. YT-19(2023)
GACGAGTTTCGTGATCGAGCAGATCGAATACTTCTTCGACCAGATAATCCCACAAATGCGCGTGATTGAACTGCGATACCGACTCGACGGTTTGCGCCAATGTGCGGTTTTGATGTTGGGCTTGCAGCGCGATCAACTGCATCGCAGATGGCCAACCTTCCACGTAGGTTCTTAGGCTGTTCGCCATGTCTTCATCAATGCCATCGGCAATGCGTTGGTTAAAGAAGCGGGTGGTTTCTTCAGTATCAAACGCCAACATTTCGTTGCCGATTTCGATCATTAAATCGCGCACACGCAAGTTTGCCGTGCCCAGAGGTGGCGCTGCACGGCTGGTGACGACAACCGTTAAGTTGTCTGGCATGTGCTTGAGGAAGAAACGCATGGATTCATGAATTTCATCATTGGTGATCAAGTGGTAGTCATCGAGTACCACGTAGCACTCTTGATGAAAATCTGCCATTTCGGCAAATACTTCGCTGAACAGGGAACGTAAAGAGGAAATCTGGCGCTTTTCGGCCAGCTTTTGCGCATTTGAGCAGCTGAAGTTGGTCGCTTTGTTCAGCGCTTGGAGTAAATAGTTGACGAAACGAAAGCCATCATTGTCACTGT
>NZ_JAWOQN010000072.1:0-5354 GCF_033337395.1 Vibrio sp. YT-19(2023)
TCAGCGAGGTGGCATTATAGAGATTGCGATCACATTGGCAAGCCCTTTTTCTCGTTTTTTTTGATTTTTTTATCGTTTGGGTGTTTTTTATTCTAAAAGGCGAGTTTTCACTACTATTCTACCTCCATACACCCTGTAATCGCCCTGAATAAGGAAAAAAGATGAGCTCAATGAGAAGCTACAAAGGTATAAAGCCTGAACTTGGTGAGCGTGTTTACGTTGACCCAACCTCTGTTTTAGTCGGTGATATCCGAATTGGCGATGATTCTAGCATTTGGCCATTGGTAGCAGCGCGAGGCGATGTAAACCACATTCACATTGGTGATCGAACGAATATTCAAGACGGCAGTGTTTTGCATGTCACCCATAAGAACGCCGAAAACCCAAACGGCTACCCATTGATTATTGGTAATGACGTTACGATTGGCCACAAAGTGATGCTGCACGGTTGTGAGATCCACGATCGTGTTTTGATTGGTATGGGAGCTATTGTTTTAGATGCTGTTGTAATTGAGTCAGAGGTGATGATCGGAGCAGGCAGTTTAGTGCCACCTGGGAAAGTATTAGAAAGTGGCTACTTATATGTTGGAAGCCCAGTAAAACAAGCTCGCCCTCTATCAGAAAAAGAACGAGCTTTCTTGCAAAAGTCTGCCAACAACTATGTGCAGAACAAAAACGACTACTTAAATGAAGTAAAAGACTTGAACTAAAGCCCTGTTAACCGATAATGATATGGCCTTCTTCATCGAAGGCTTCATCTTCTATTAACTCTTCGGCGATTTCTTCTAGATCGAATCGGTAATCAGTAAACACTTTAATTGCCGCTTGCTCAGTTTCAATCAGAGAACCACTAAGCTTTTCTAGCTTTTGTTTTGTTACATAGCACTCAATCAACGCACCAGATTGCTGCGCAGCAAAATTTACCGATTGCGATGCTTCATCCCAAGACTGCATGTCAGGGAATAGGATAGATTGATTCATTGATTATTGACCTTCAAGATTCTTTCTTAGTTCTCTGAGAATTTGTTTGGCACCAGGACGTAAGCCACGCCAGAGCATGAAGCTTTCTGCAGCCTGCCCAACTAGCATTCCAAGACCGTCATACGCATGAGCGGCACCATTTTCTCTTGCCCATAAGTTAAAGCTCGTCACCCCTTTTCCATAAATCATGTCATAACTTGTGCTGTTGGCGGCAAAGATAGAGGAAGAGATTGCAGGCAGTTCACCACTAAGAGAAGCGGAAGTGGAGTTAATGATGACATCATACTCTTCATCAATACTTTCCATCTCTCTCGCTACGATAGGGCCGTGAGAGACAAACAACTCTGCAAGCTCCTGTGCTTTACTAAAGGTACGGTTGGTAATGGTTAAAGAGGTCGGCTTTTGATCAAGTAGTGGCTTAATAACACCACGAGCTGCACCACCAGCGCCAATAATTAGGATTCGCGCGCCTTCCAATACAACCTGATGCTGAAGCAGATCTTGCACTAAACCTGCACCATCAGTGTTGTCACCGATGATTTCACCATCGTCTAACTTCTTGAGGGTATTTACCGCGCCTGCTAACTGAGCCCGTTCTGTCAATCGACTAGCAAATTGATAAGCATCTTCTTTAAATGGCATAGTGATGTTGCACCCCTTGCCACCTTCAGCAAAAAACACCTTCGCCGCGTCAATAAAACCATCAACAGGTGCACTTTCTGCGGTGTACACCAAAGATTGATTAGTTTGACGAGCAAACAAGGTGTGAATGAATGGCGACTTACTGTGTCCGATAGGATTACCAAACACGGCATAGCGATCGATTTGCTGGGTCATTTCCTTACCTTTGTTCCTTACTTAGATATAGAGAAAACAGGGCCACCTGATTACAGATGACCCTATCACTATCTATCTATATAGAAAAGGAGATTCCGTGCTTACCACTCTCGTGGCGTTAGGTATCGCTCGTAAAGTTCAGCTTCTGGCGATCCCGCTTCTGGCTCGTAGCAGTACTCCCAGCGAGCGAGCGGCGGCATTGACATCAGAATCGACTCAGTACGCCCACCGCTTTGTAAACCAAATAAGGTGCCACGGTCATACACTAAGTTGAACTCTACGTAACGGCCGCGACGATATAGTTGGAATTCACGCTCACGCTCACCATACTCGATCTCTTTACGACGAGAAACGATCGGCAAATAAGCCTGGCAATAGCCTTCACCGACAGCTTTGATGTAAGCAAAGCACTTATCAAATTCCCACTGGTTTAGATCATCAAAGAACAAACCGCCAACACCGCGAGTTTCATTACGATGTGGTAGGAAGAAGTATTTGTCACACCATGCTTTATGCTCTTGGTAAACATCGTCACCAAATGGCGCACAAAGCAGTTTTGCAGTGTCGTGCCATGATTGGCAATCTTCTTCAAATGGATAGAACGGCGTTAGGTCAAAACCACCACCAAACCACCAAATTGGGTCTTCGCCATCTTTTTCTGCAATAAAGAAGCGAACATTGGCGTGTGAAGTCGGTACATAAGGGTTTTTAGGGTGAATAACCAAAGAAACACCCATCGCTTCAAAACGACGACCCGCTAGCTCTGGACGATGCGCTGTCGCAGATGCTGGCATTTCTTTCCCTTCCACATGCGAGAAGTTCACGCCTCCCTGCTCGAAAACAAGGCCATCACGCATAACACGTGAGCGCCCACCGCCACCAAGACGTTCGCCCGGTTCACGATGCCATGCATCCTCGACAAAGACGGCCTTTCCATCTTCTTGTTCTAACTGCTGACAAATGGAGTCCTGAAGTGACATCAAGAACTGCTTTACGGCGTGCTTATCGATCGCTGACATACGTTATTACCTATTACGTGAAACCTAATGATGGCTGGCTAGCAGGGTTAACCCTGTCTTAATATTTGTGAAGTTTTGGCGTCACGAATCTCGCTGGGTTTATCACGACCGCTGGTCTCGCCACGAAGAATGGCGACCAGCTTATCACCCAACTGCTCTTCGACTTCTTCCGTGGTCATACACGGTGGTAAGCCGGAAAGATTCGCGCTGGTAGAGGTTAACGGCTTTCCGAATGCATTACACATTTTTTGCACCAAAGGATGATCAGTCACACGAACCGCAATTGAATCAAACTGCCCTGAAACCCAGTTGGATACTTTATCGCTCGCTGGCATGATCCAAGTGTATGGGCCTGGCCAAGTGGCATGAACAGTCTGTAATTGTTCTTCAGTCAACTGAGATTCATCAATATAAGGCAAGAGCTGATCATAACTTGCCGCGATGAGAATCAGCCCTTTTTCTACCGGACGCTGCTTGAGCTCTAATAGCTTTTGAATTGCTTCTGGGTTATCTGGATCACATCCGACACCAAAAACCCCTTCTGTTGGATAGGCAATCACTTCGCCTTGCTTGAGTGCGTTGAGCACTTGTTCAAAGTTATCCACCGATTACTTCCTATTTGTTTGACTGTGTTGTTTTCACTAAGTGTACAAATATTCATTCTCAGACACTAAAGCAATTTTTTTATAAAATGTATCAATAGCGCCAACAACAAGAAGCAAACGTTTGCTTGAGATAAAAATCCCCGTATAATGCGCACAAATTTATAGCTCACCTAATTTTTGCAGCTTAAAGGAGTTTGAGATGAAAGTCGGTATCATCATGGGTTCTAAATCCGATTGGCCAACCATGAAACTAGCAGCGGACATGCTAGATCAATTTGGCGTGCCTTACGAAACAAAAGTCGTGTCAGCACACCGAACTCCTCAATTACTGGCTGACTACGCTAGTGGCGCAAAAGAACGCGGCATCAAAGTTATCATCGCAGGCGCAGGTGGTGCAGCCCACCTACCAGGTATGGCGGCGGCGTTTACTAGTTTGCCAGTGCTTGGGGTTCCCGTTCAGTCTCGTGCACTGAAAGGTATGGATTCACTGCTTTCTATTGTACAGATGCCAAAGGGAATTGCGGTTGGTACATTGGCGATTGGCGAAGCGGGCGCAGCAAACGCCGGTATCCTAGCAGCGCAAATCCTAGGCACTCATGATGAAAACATCATGGCGAAGGTAGAAGCATTCCGTAATGAGCAAACGGAAACAGTTCTCGCAAATCCAAACCCTGCAGAGGATTAATCAGATGCATGTACTGGTTCTTGGTGCGGGTCAGTTGGCTCGTATGATGTCTCTGGCTGGTGCGCCACTGAATATTCAAATTTCAGCTTACGATGTCACCAACGGTGATGTCGTTCACCCTTTAACTCAACAGGTACTTGGCCATGGTTTGGAAAATGCGATTACGCAAGTTGATGTGATTACTGCCGAGTTCGAGCATATTCCACATGACGTGCTCAAAGTTTGCGAAGCGAGCGGCAAGTTCCTACCAAGTACGCAAGCCATCAAAGCAGGTGGTGATCGCCGTATTGAAAAAGCACTGCTTGATGATGCTGGCGTGCGCAACGCGAAATACTACGTCATTGAAACTCGTGAAGACTTTGAGCGCGCAATTGAACACGTTGGTATGCCAATGGTTCTGAAAAGTGCATTGGGTGGCTACGATGGTAAAGGCCAATGGCGCTTAAAAGAAGCTTCTCAAGTCGACGACATTTGGACTGAGATGGCAGAGTGCATCGCGGCAACACCAACTCAAGCGATTGTTGCTGAAGAGTTTGTTCCTTTTAACCGCGAAGTATCACTGGTTGGTGCTCGAAGCAAAGATGGCAGTGTGGAAGTGTACCCTCTGGCAGAGAATGTTCACACCAACGGTGTATTGAGTCTTTCTACTGCGATTGATGCGCCAAGGTTACAGGAACAAGCAAAGCAAATGTTCACGGCAGTCGCAGATAGCCTAGATTACATTGGCGTATTGGCGCTTGAGTTCTTTGATGTCGATGGGGCACTTTTAGTGAATGAGATTGCTCCACGCGTGCACAACTCTGGTCACTGGACACAGCAAGGTGCAGAAACGTGTCAGTTTGAAAACCATCTGCGCGCAGTGTGCGGCTTACCATTAGGCAGTACGAAATTGGTTCGTGAAACCTCAATGATCAATATTCTTGGTGAAGACACACTACCAGAAGCATTGTTATCAATGGAAGGTTGCCACATTCATTGGTATGGCAAAGAGAAACGTGCAGGTCGCAAGATGGGACACATCAACGTGTGTGGCGACTACCCAGGAGAATTGCACCGTAGGTTGTGCGCCCTGACAGACATCTTAGACCCAATAGCTTTCCCAGCCGTGCAAGCGTTCGCTAAACAGCCTCAACACTAACGTTTGGCAGCAAAAAAGTAAATTACCACCTTCTAAAGAAGGTGGCTTTGTGTGAGCCCCCTAAAAGGGGGCCTTTGTTTAGTCCAGCG
>NZ_JAWOQN010000729.1:0-609 GCF_033337395.1 Vibrio sp. YT-19(2023)
TATCGAGTTGGCCCGGAGCTTATCGATTGGACAGACGGCAAAAACTTACGAGAACTTGGTATTTACCGCCAAACGGGTTGTTACATTGAACGTATTCGCCGTAATGGTATTCTCGCCCACCCTGATGGTGATGCGATTTTGCAAGAAGGTGATGAAATTGCGTTGGTAGGCTTCCCTGACAGCCACGCTCGTTTGGACCCAAGCTTCCGAAACGGTAAAGAAGTGTTCGACCGTAACCTTCTCGATCTGCGTATTGTGGAAGAAGAGATTGTCGTTAAGAGCGACGCGATTGCCGGCAAACGTCTATCTGATTTGAACCTGTCTGAGTTCGGTTGTTTCCTTAACCGCGTAGTTCGTGCGCAAATCGAAATGCCAATGGATTTAGACATTGTTCTTGCCAAAGGTGATGTGCTTCAGGTGAGTGGTGAGAAGAGTCGTGTACATGGCCTTGCTGAGAAAATCGGTTTTATCTCGATCCACAGCCAAATGGCCGACTTATTGGCGTTCTGTAGCTTCTTTATTCTTGGCATTATGTTTGGCCTAGTGACCATGACATTTGGTCAAGTGTCGTTTAGCTTAGGTAACGCGGTAGGCCTTTTGCTGTCAGGT
>NZ_JAWOQN010000730.1:0-339 GCF_033337395.1 Vibrio sp. YT-19(2023)
CGCAGCAGGGCCAAAATGGCAAAGTTCAAGCATTCAAACGTTCGGAAAATCAAGCTTACTATGATGCGGTTAACCCGCTAGCAAGCTGGGAAAAACAACAAAAAACCGAGTTACTGATGTCTTTGGATGCGTACATTCGCACTAAAGAGCCTCTGATCAAAGAAGTTTCTATCAGCATCAGTGGCGTGCACGAGCAAATGCTAATTGCCGCTACAGATGGCACTTACGCTGGTGATACTCGTCCTCTTGTTCGACTATCCATCAGTGTACTTGCACAGAAAGGTGACCGTCGCGAGCGTGGCAGTGCTGGTGGTGGTGGTCGTTTTGGCTACGATTTCT
>NZ_JAWOQN010000730.1:349-609 GCF_033337395.1 Vibrio sp. YT-19(2023)
TCTTGTCTGAAACAGATGGTGTGAAGCAAGCCTTCCACTTCGCGGACGAAGCCATCCGTATGGCGTTAGTTAACCTAGAAGCAGAAGCTGCACCTGCAGGTATGATGCCTGTAGTTCTTGGTTCTGGTTGGCCGGGCGTACTGCTGCATGAAGCGGTAGGTCACGGTTTAGAAGGGGATTTCAACCGCAAAGAGTCGTCGGTATTCTCTGGCAAAATGGGTCAGCAAGTGACGTCATCGCTATGTACGATTGTGGATGAT
>NZ_JAWOQN010000731.1:0-609 GCF_033337395.1 Vibrio sp. YT-19(2023)
GTGGTACAACGATCACTTCATTAATGGCAACCGCGGACCCAAGTATTTGGACTGGTGATGTGGTGGTACCAAGCACGTCAGAGCTCAATGTGGCGTTGCTTGTTCGTGACTACCAAGATTTATCAGGGAATACCGGTAGTCAGAACACGGCTTACTCCATGCCGATCACGCCAACCTTAGCCATCACGCCAGTGGGCAATGTGGATGAAACGCATGCCGCCACGCTACAATTCGAAGGCACGTCGACACGTTTTGACGGTCAGTCCCTGCGTCTTGAAGTGAAAGCCCAAGGCAGCGCGACGGTACTAAAAAGCGGCAGCGCGACAGTACAAGCCGGTGGCACTTGGATCAGTGACGCAATGGACATGAGTCACCAAACCAATGGTACTTATACTGTGATGGTGACGGGGACGAACTCAGCGGGCATTGAAGTGAGTGAAAGCCAGAGCTTTACACTGGCGCAGTCTCTGCCAACGCTGACTAACGTGACGTTTACGCCTGAGCACCAAGCCATCGGCCAAAGCGTGACGGTAACGCTAGAGTTCGATAAAGATCTGCAGTCCGCCGCGGCGGAGTTAGGTGGTACCACGATCACTTCAGTAATGGCAA
>NZ_JAWOQN010000732.1:0-608 GCF_033337395.1 Vibrio sp. YT-19(2023)
AGAGCATCACGTTTTCCCCTATTCGAGTGCACGCGCAGCGAGGCGCTGTATCGCTCAAGCCTGTAACCATCTCCGGCAATGTCATATCCGGTCAGCTAAGCGGCGAGTTTGACATGGCCAACAACCCACTCAGCGGTTTGACATTCCAGCTCAAGGATCACTGCGGCATAATCATAGGCGATCTGCTCGATGGTGAAATATCACGTAATGACTGCGACTCACCACAACAGCCAGACCACTTAACGCCGAACGTACCAACGAACGATGCTCAGCCGAAGGAATCGAGCTTTCATGGCATTGCAGAGGCGAATCTAGAGCAACCGGAAGAAGAGCTGGTTGAGGAGATAACAGAAGAGTTAGAGCCGGCTACGAACGAGGTCGTAGCCGAAGAAGAACTAGCAACTGAGTAGCTGCGAATAGTTGGGCAACAGCATGTATGTGCCAACGAAATCAACCGCAGGCGTATCGCCGCTGTAAATCACCACATGGATGACAATGCGCGCCTTGCGCCCTGACGCCAAGCGATCCAAATCACCACTGATACCATCAAGCGAGGTACTCGCCACCGGATTTTGCTCCACCGGATGACGATAACGAATCGAGCTGTC
>NZ_JAWOQN010000733.1:0-608 GCF_033337395.1 Vibrio sp. YT-19(2023)
CGATTGAGTTTACTGACCCAGAATCAGGCAAACCACTGCAAGAGATGACCAAAGCGGTGATTTCTAAAGCGCAAGAAAATGGTCTTATCCTGCTTTCTTGTGGAGTAAAAGCGAACGTGATTCGTCTGTTACCTCCATTGACCATCGAATCTGACGTGCTAAATGAAGGCCTAGATAAGTTGGAAAAAGTGATTCTTGAAGTGGCGTAATTCACGCGCTTTTAAATAGCAATCACAAGTAAAGGAAACGATTGGCACCAATCGTTTCCTTTTTGTTTTTGGAAAATCGTCCTTCGCTTAACTAAATATCCTGTTTAAGTTGTAAGCGGAATCGACAAAAAAGTGTGTATCGACTCGAAAAACGTTTGCGATTCCAAGAATATCGGGTGAATTGGCAACTCGAAAAAATTACATTTGAATCAATGGTCTATGCAGTACCAATAGTAACTTACCACTCACCACTAAGGACTCAAATGAAACGTTCACTACTTGGATTAACCATGATTGCCTCTTTCAGCTGTTTGGCTGAGGGCGCTTTGGATCTCACCACGCTTTCAAACAATAATACCGACAACCTCGTATGGGTTGGACATTTGAGCCCAGACACCG
>NZ_JAWOQN010000734.1:0-608 GCF_033337395.1 Vibrio sp. YT-19(2023)
GCCCTGATAACCATTGCTTGCAGGTGTGTTTTCCATCACGCCCGGACACGGGTTGTAAAGCTCTAGCGCCCAGTTACGCCCTGAGCTTTGCAGCATGATGTTGGACAAGACTTTTGGATCGAGCCCATGATCAATGCCTAAGTTCAGCGCCTCACACGTACCTGACATCAAAATACCCAGCATCAGGTTATTACAGATTTTAGCCATCTGCCCATCGCCAGCTTTACCCGCATGAAAAACGTTTTTCCCCATATACTGCAAAATGGCGTTCGCTTTTGAGAATGCCTCATCCGAGCCACCGACAATGAACGTCAACGTAGCCGCTTTAGCTCCCGCGACGCCACCCGAAACCGGTGCGTCGACAAACAACAAACGCTTGTTTGCCGCTTCATTGGCAACCAATCTTGCTGAATCGGGATCGATCGTCGAACAATCAATCAATAGCGTATTCGGTGCGACAAGGTTCATCACGCCAACGCCCCCGTGTAAGTCCCCCAAATACACCGACCGAACGTGAGACCCCGCAGGAAGCATGGTGATCACAGTGCTTGCACCATCCACCACTTCTTCGAGCGAGCTCGCAACCACTGCCCCAAATGGCACCAGTT
>NZ_JAWOQN010000735.1:0-607 GCF_033337395.1 Vibrio sp. YT-19(2023)
CTAAACAAACGACTCACGAAAAACAAAAAGCCTGCTTTCATGCAGGCTTTTTCTATTGGGTGAAGCGAGTAAAGGCAGATTAACGACGGCTTGCTTGTGTGCGCAGTTCGAAATCAAACTCGTGAGGAAAGAACACCACGCGTTCTTCGTTTTGATTCGGGAATACAACAACCGATAGCTCATCATCTTCTAGGCCAGTAGTCCAACGGCTATGCCATTTGTTAAGAGAGATCGCTTCTGGTTCACACTCTTCCCAGTCACCCGTTGCCCACTGCTTGGCAAATTCTTCATTTGGCCACACAGGAACGCAATCATCGTCTTCTGTGTTTAACATGACACAACCGTGCTCGTCTTTAAGAATCCAAACTTTACGATTCGCGACAATCTCTTTGACACAATACTTTAGGCGCTGCTCTTCGTTATAGCGATTAATCGTATCGATTTGTTCTTGGGTGAGTTGCTCAGACATATCAGTCTCCTGTTTCCCATAGAAAAATGCCCGCAGCTAAGCGGGCATTTACAGTATATGCTGGTAATAGTGAAATTACGCTAGCTCAGTTTGAAGCCAAGGCCAACCTTGCTTCTTACGGCTTAGTGTATTTTCCAT
>NZ_JAWOQN010000736.1:0-607 GCF_033337395.1 Vibrio sp. YT-19(2023)
TTTTGGTTGGTCACTCGAACTGCAAACCATTCCTTGGGAATATGCACAAACTATCGCTTGGGCAATGCTCGCGATTATGATCGCCGGGGCGTTACCCGTAATTCGAATGATTAAGAGTACGCCAATGAAGTCGTTGAGGGATGCGTTGTAGTGGAAAAACAAAACTCTAAAAAGCGCGTTTTTGCTTCGATGCTGATCGTTGTCGTTTTTGCCATGTTGACTGGAGCGACGTTGTATTCAACGTTTTGGCTAGAGCCTACTGCTACCCAAGAAAATGAAATCAATTCGGTACTGACGCGAGAAAATAAAACCATTTTTGAGCCCGTTTTACCGGACGAGCATGTCTCATTGCCTTCAGACTTTCGCTTCCATCCTGAATATCAACATGAATGGTGGAACTACTTTGCGAAGCTGCAAGATAAGCAAGGTCGCACTTACAACGTGCAGTGGAGCTATTTTCGCGTCGCCACCGATGAACGAGAAACCAGCGGTTGGCAAAACCCGCAACTGTACATTTCACATGTTGTCGTGAGCCATGGTTCGCATGTGTGGAAAGAACAGCGTGTTGCGCGTGGTGGTATTGGTCAAGCTGGCATGACAAACCGAC
>NZ_JAWOQN010000737.1:0-607 GCF_033337395.1 Vibrio sp. YT-19(2023)
AGCTGAGATTTGCTCGTTCTCCAAACTCTGCGCGTACTTAAAATACTCTCGCGCAGATTTATCTCGAAGGATCAATGATGGGCCAGCGATGCCGGTTTTGAAATCGTATTTAATGCGAACTTTTTCGGTGCCAGAGGTATCGAGAAAACGGATCTGCTTGTACAGTTTTTGGTTGCGAGCAACCGAGCTCCACATGTTCTCTAAGATGGTCAGATTGGCTTTACTGGGTTCACGTAAGTAATCGTAAAGGCTTTGACTGTGACCAAGTAGGTCGCTGATGGTTTCTATCTGATCTTGAATATTGTTGTATTCGCGCCCAGTGTAAGCCAGTTGGTGTAAGGCTTCTTTGGCGGTGTTTTCAACATTATTCGCTAAGAGGGCTTGGTATTTCTGGTAGTAGTAGGTGGCGGTGAGGGCACTAAAGAATAGTGCTGTCGCCAATAATGTGCCGACCAGCTTTTTTACTTTCACGCGTCCTACAGCCTATGATGCCTACTAAAACGACAATTATATCATTATTTGGCAGCATCTAAACAAAAAGCCACTGTAATACAGTGGCTTTTCGGTCAGATATGAGGCTTGTTAAGGCTTTAACGCTCGTTCTCCA
>NZ_JAWOQN010000738.1:0-606 GCF_033337395.1 Vibrio sp. YT-19(2023)
CGATGTACCGCCGTCGTTATGAGTGGCTAGACAACACCAAAGCCGAGTTTGCGACGCGTCTGCGTTAATCCAGCGTATCACGCAACATCTTGTTTATTCGTTTACTATTCGGAGTCCTTATGTCTTACAAATACGCCGTAGCATGCTTGTTGTCTGCACTTTCTGTCACCGCTCATGCCGAGCCAACCAAACACATTGTGGGGGCGAATTTAGGCTATGGTGACGTCAGTTACGACGTCAATAATGGCCATGATGACGGCGACATGTTCTTAGGGGATGTGTATTACCGTTACATGTTCGACCAAAACTTCGGCCTTGAAGCAGGTTACAAAGGCGCGTTTAACGGCATTGGTTCTGTACTCATTAGCCCAATATCAGAAATCACCGACGTGAGTTACGGCGGTCCGCGAATCAGCGGTTACGTAAGCTACCCTTTGGTTGCTGGTTTTGAGCTTTACGGTAAAGGCGGTATCACTTACTACACGTTAAGTTACACGCTTAAAAACAATGGCCAGAATAAAGAATATGACGAGTCTAGCCTTGGCGGAGAAGCCGCAGCAGGTGTCGCTTGGGGCTATAAACACTTTGGTTTGAACTTAGAATACA
>NZ_JAWOQN010000073.1:0-4433 GCF_033337395.1 Vibrio sp. YT-19(2023)
TCTTGCTTGTCATGCTTCACCTCGTTAGTGATTGTACTCACTTAACTCGGTGTCCAAAACTGCTGGTGCGGATCACTGTACAACTTTCGCGCTTTATTGACAGTGAGCGGAGAGAATTCGTCATTAAATGAGAAAACGGCGTAGCTCTCTGCAGCGAGAGCTTGGCAATTTAATGAAAGAAGGGCAATCAGAATAAACAGATAGCGTTTTATGTAACGCAAAGGAAAAGCAACGCGAGAATGATTTCTACTCATAGAATCCACCTACATTGCTTGTTCAATTTGATACAACAGTTTTTCTTTGCGCACAGGCTTTGGTACGTAGGCATCCATTCCTGAATCAAAGCAGCGTTGAATATCATCATCAACGACGCTTGCTGTTAATGCGATAATGGGCGTCTTAGCTAATCCTTTACTCGCTTCATAAGCTCTAATTTGCCTAGAAGCTTCAAACCCATCCATTATGGGCATCATGCAATCCATCAAAATAACATCAAACTTTCCATCTTTTTGGAACATTTCGACTGCAATTTGACCGTTTTCTGCGACTTCGAATTGATAGCCTGCTTTAGATAGCAATAGAGAAGCCACTTTCTGGTTCACTCTATTATCTTCGACAAGCAAGATGCGTTCGGAGCGAATAGGCGTTACCGTTGCTTCTGGTTGCTCTGAACTCGCAGGTAGTTTATGAGTTGTATCGAGAGTAGTGTTCTCTTGGTGTGGTTCAGCAGGCGTCGTGTTGGAAACACGTAACCCAATTGCCTTATCTAACTTCTCTTTAAGCAACCCTGCTTTAAACGGTTTGGGCACATAGTCATCCATTCCAACGTCAAAGCATTTTTGTATATCGTCATCGACCACACTTGCCGTTAGAGCAATAATCGGAATTCTGAAAGCGCGTTTTTCTTTTACTTCTATTTGACGAATTATTTGGGTGGCTTCAAATCCATCCATTACGGGCATCATGCAGTCCATTAAAATTAGGCTGTATTGATTCTGTTGAAATTTCTCAACCGCTTCTTGTCCGTTTACTGCGACATCAAAGTCGAAGCCAGCTTTTGTGACGTGTAGCCCCGCGATTTTTTGATTGACCGTATTGTCATCAACGACCAAAATTTTCGGCAAAGATTTAACATGTTGCGCTGAAATGCTCTCTTGTTGTGCGTGCGAGAAATTTGCCGCACAACTTTCAAGTGCTTTAATTAAGCGCTGCCCTAGTAGTGGCTGAGTGACCAAGGCGCTGATACTGCTTCTAAAGTCGAATTGTGGGCTATGAAGGTGCTTGATGAGGCAGACACGAATGTTTCGTTTACAAAGGCTTTCTATCTCATCGATATGCATCGCCGCTGCATTTGGTGATCCTTCTACATGAATAACGATAACGCGCTCGTTATCAATCCACGTTGGCAACGCACTTAAGGTATCTACTGACTGCGTTATATTGATGTTGAAAAAACTTAACTCGTTACGCAGTTTTTGTTCTAGTTGAGTACTGCTGCATACAATCCATATGTCGTTGTGATTCAGAGCGTGATAAGCGTTAAACTCTTGCGTCACAACAGGAGCAGTTAGTTCAAAGAAGAAGCGACTGCCTTTACCTTTCTCGGATTCAAGTTGAATTTCTCCACCCATTAGCTCAACTAATTGCGTGCTAATGGCAAGCCCAAGTCCAGTTCCCCCAAATTGTCGGGTAGTAGAGTTATCCTCTTGGGCAAATGGAGCAAATATTTTCTTTTGCTGCTGGGCATCAATACCAATCCCAGAATCTTTAACGGAAAACTCGATGACCGCTTCACCATTTTTTATTTCGCGGGTGATGACCGATAGCTCTACACTGCCTTGTTCGGTAAATTTTACCGCGTTAGACATGAAGTTCATGACAACTTGGCGTATACGATGGTCATCCAACATTACGTGGTAAGGCGTGTTACGGCTAATGTTGACTTGCACATCGATGCCTTTTTCCTTTGCTTTCGGTGAAATGATAGAAGCAATGTCATAGATAGACTCTCGAACACAAGTTGAATGTGGGCTAATGAGCAACATCCCAGATTCAATTTTTGAGAAGTCTAGAACGTCATTAATTAAACTCAAAAGCAGTTGGGAGGAGGTTTCAATCGTATCGACGTAATCGCGTTGTGTGGCAGTCAGGGAAGTATCGGATAAGACTTCAGAGATACCAATAACGCCATTTAGCGGCGTGCGGATCTCGTGGGACATGTTGGCCAAAAAGCTACTTTTGGCTTTACTCGCCTTAATTGCATCATCTTTTGCTTGTTCTGCATCTTCTTTAGCTTGTGTGAGCTTTAGTCTGGACAACATCCGCTCATCACTAAGCTTTTTTACCTCTCGAGCAAACTTACTCAGCTCGTCTTTACCCTTTATTAGTTGAGCAAGAGGTGAATTTTCAGTGTTACTTTGTTCATTGCTTTCGTTACTGAGAAATTTGAGGACTAGATTCAAGTTTCCAGTAACTTTTCGCACCAATCTTAGCGTTAAACTTACGACCAACAGCGTTAAAAGGCTCATCATTGCGATAAAGGTAAAGCGGTGCTGTGTCGTCGTGTTGATTGTCTTTGATATATCATCACTCAGCTGCTGTTCCATTTTGTCGTCAACACTTTGTAATAACGATAAGCGTTTGTTGAGTGCAGATAACCCCGCATCAATCTCATCCGGGGTTAATGATTTGAGTTGAGCTGGTTGCAATAAATAGGCACGAAACTCTTGGCTTTTGATAAAGACTTCACCCGTAAACGTCTCAATGAGCAGATCTACTTGTTGTTGATTGGCATTTAGCGTCACAAAACGCTCTAGAAATAGTTGTTGGTTCTGGATTAAAGATTGGATAGAAGCCTGTGTTGTGAGGTCATACTCGTTATTTTCCTCTGAAGATCGAATCAAATATTCGCTTAATCTATGCTCTTCAGTAGACCAAAACATCAACCATTCAAGTTGCATCAAAGAAGAAAGGTGAGTGTTTGTTTCATAACTCACATTTCTAAAATAGACTTTGTCTAAGCTCATGAGGATTTCTTTGAACGTATCAGCGCGCCACTCTGCCGCATCTAACTTTTCTTCTTGATTTTGCGAAGAGAGCATCGAGAGGGTTGCTTCCTCAAAGCTTGTTAACTGGTTTAGTATCTCAGCGTTTTCACCGAATACTGGTGCTGCAGTGTCGCGTAACAATTGAGATATCTGCTGAGTTTTTAGTTGCTTATCTATTACATCAGGGTTATTCGGTAGGTGATAAAGCGAAGATACGCGGTCGATGTAGACAGAGAATAACTGTGCTTTTTGTAGTTCCTGAGCCTGGATAGAAAGGCTTTGTACATGTTTACCCGCGAGGACAAGCAACAATAAAATTGGCAGCAAAACCAACCCAAATAGCTTTTGTTTTACCGACAGGTTGTTCCAAGAAAAGATTCCTACCACGCGCATTTCCATATCCAAGAAGTTGATATGAAAAGTGTAGTTTATTTATCTCAGATGTTAGATTTTAAGAGAAAATTCATATTAATGAGGTGGGGAAGTGTGACCGATATTGCATTACGAGTACTAACGCGCTAAGCGGCAATAGTTAACAAAACGGCGTTCTAAGCAAAGTGATTGACGCTTTGAGCGCCACTCCCTCGTTGGTATTCAAATGCAATCAATTCCTCGGCAGGTACAGGTCTACCTAAGAAAAAACCTTGTACGACGTCACAGTGGAGAGACTCCATTCGTGTGAGTTGAGTTTGAGTTTCTACGCCTTCGGCGACTACTTTCATTCTTAGGTTGTGAGCCATGGATACAATCGCGCGAACTAATGAATCGTCTTGATCGCTTTTTCGAATTTGAGCGATAAATGAACGATCAATCTTGAGCCCGTCAAAAGCCATATGTTGCAGGTAGGCAAGGGCAGAATATCCTGTGCCAAAGTCATCTAGCCAAACTTCCACTCCGATACTTTGTAGTTTTTTAAGCACATATTGAGCTTTCTCTGTATCATCAATAAAAAGTGACTCTGTCACTTCAACATGAATGGTTTGAGGGGCGACATCATGTCGTCGTAAATACTTAGAAAATAATTGACTTAAATCTTGGCGATAGATTTGTCTTGGGGACAAGTTTAATGCGATGTGAAAATCAGTACCGAAATGTTCTGCCCACATTGCCCGCTGAGCAACTGCTGTCTCAATGATATGTTCTCCAAGCTCCAATATTAAATCACTTTGCTCTGCGATCGGGATAAACGATTCTGGACTGATATAACCTTTCTCGGGATGATTCCACCTAACCAATGCTTCGACCCCAATTAGGCGATAGGTTTTTAGATCAAATTGTGGTTGATACCACAGCTCGAATTGAGACAAGTTGATCCGCACCAGCAGTTTTGGACACCGAGTTAAGTGAGTACAATCACTAACGAGGTGAAGCATGACAAGCAAGAAA
>NZ_JAWOQN010000739.1:0-606 GCF_033337395.1 Vibrio sp. YT-19(2023)
CGACGGAATTAGACAACATCAAGGAAAGTGGGACGCTGAAAAACTGGATGCTTTTTTGGCGTCACCATCGGAGTTTGCTCCGGGCACAAACATGGTCTTTCCCGGCGTAAAAGACCCGGGTGCGCGAGCCGCAATCATTGCATGGCTAGCGACCCAAAACCCTACGCCACCAGATTGGAATACTGCTTCATCTGAAATGGAGGTTAAATCGCCAGGTGATGGGATATTAACGCCGGGAGAGAATATGGAGCTCGTCGCTGCAGTCTGCTCAGCCTGTCATTCGTTACACATGGTCACACAACAAGGACTAAGCCGCCAAAGATGGGATGAAACCCTCGACTGGATGATTGAGGAGCAAGGAATGGAAGATTTATCAGGCGACGACCGAGAAGCCATTCTAGAATACCTTTCTACCTATTATGGGGGGTAACCAAACGTCAGCGGCTATCGCTATTTGATTATACGAGACTCAACCTGTCCTTGGACAAAGTGAAGTTCAGCGCGACCGCCAGTTATAGTAAACAACTGCGGCCCATTCCATACATTTACGTCGTTTTGCGAAATACTAAATGCATGGAAAGTACATCGACTCGCAATCACAATACT
>NZ_JAWOQN010000740.1:0-606 GCF_033337395.1 Vibrio sp. YT-19(2023)
AACGTCGCTGGCCACCGTTTGTCTACTGGTGAAATGGAAGAAATTGTTGGTGGTCACCCTGCCATTGCAGAATGTGCGGTTGTGGGCATTCACGATGAGCTAAAAGGACAGCTACCACTTGGTTTCGTTGTGCTGAAAGATGGCGTGAAGGTTGATGAGTTAGCGCTAGAAGGTGAACTTGTGGGTCAGGTGAGAAATGAGATTGGCGCGGTTGCATGCTTCAAACACGCACTGGTTGTAGATCGCTTACCGAAAACACGCTCGGGTAAAATTCTGCGTCGAACCATCCGCCAAATTGCTGATGGTGAACAATACACCGTGCCATCGACGATTGATGATCCAACGAGCCTGAATGAAATAGAGCGAGTATTACGACGCTAACAATTTATCGTCGTACTCAAATGAAACCCTGATCCTCGAACTCCGTAGTTTGGTTCTGCCTCTGTATGCTGATTTGTACAGGGGCTTTTTTGCGTTGGTGCTCCAGAAAACAATCGCGAGTAGGTGCTTTTGTGGCTTGCCAAGCCTGTGTTTTCGCAACACACTATACGGACTCAAATTTTGGTAACCTTTAGTATGTCTGCATTTGTAATCAAAGCTGCGAGT
>NZ_JAWOQN010000741.1:0-606 GCF_033337395.1 Vibrio sp. YT-19(2023)
AGTAGTCTCTCTGCATCCTTTTATTGGAAATGGTTTTGTGTTGTTTGCCAACACATTCTCACTCCGCACTTGTCACATATTGACGTTTGGTCATGGACTTTCCACATCTACATACGGCATGCAAGACACCCTGGGTGTGTTGGTTGTTGACGTTCTGGGACGCTGTGTCAAGTTCTGCCTGTTACATGCATTGTCTTCTTTCAAAATACACTTCTGTCTTCACAGGGAATTTAATGTTTACATACAGTCTCTTTCAAAATAAAAGTACTACGTCGGTACAACACCATGAATTGATGTTTTTTTCCTTCAACAACAAACGCACATGGTTGGGTTTAGGAAAAAAGAACAGGGTTCGGCTTTATAATCTCACGGGATGTGATCACCCGGGTGAAAGTCAGTGTTTGTTGGACCCATCCACCACCACTCCCACCCACCCTCTTAGACTTTCACCGCCTTACCTTTTGTTCTTGTCCTGCCATGTTTCCCTGTGATACTGCCGGCTGCTATTAAACTGTAACGGCGACTGGCCGCGTATCACGCCTACATTAAAGGACAGCTTTTATCGTCTGTGTCTGACACTGCAAGTCACTGCCCAAGTGACTTCTG
>NZ_JAWOQN010000742.1:0-605 GCF_033337395.1 Vibrio sp. YT-19(2023)
ATCGATTCGCAATAGCTATCAAAACCTACAAGCACAACTCGATAACTTTGTACCAAGACGAGCTCAAAATTATCTTGTCGCTGAAATCGCAAAGACGCTTTGTGGTCAATATCATAAGTCCAATCGAATACTGGTAGCAGAAGCAGGCACAGGGATCGGTAAGTCACTTTCTTATTTGATGGCCGCTATACCAGTTGCCGTGCATAACAACCGCAAAGTCGTTATCTCAACGGCAACCGTCGCGCTTCAAGAACAGCTAGTGAATAAAGACCTTCCTCTATTCCGTCGTATTACAGACAGAGAATTCTCTTTCATTCTTGCCAAAGGTAGGCAGCGCTACTGCTGCGCAGAAAAGCTCGCAACAGCCAGTGGTGTAGATGGAGGTCGACTAGCAATGTTTGAGACCAAGCCAAAGAAAAAAGACATTGAATTACTGGAAACCATGTATCGCTCACTCGCTCAAGGGAAATGGGATGGTGACCGCGACGCTTGGCCTAAACCTATAGACGACCGCATCTGGCAATTGATTGTCAGCGACAAACACAGTTGCAATAACAGTTTGCCAGGTCACAGAGGGTGCCCGTTTCAAAAGGCGCGTTCTGAAC
>NZ_JAWOQN010000743.1:0-605 GCF_033337395.1 Vibrio sp. YT-19(2023)
TGCACCGATGGTTTTGTATTTCGGGTATAACACTACTTCTCTTTCCCTCGCCATTGAGCCAATTGCTGATTTACGTTGTCCAATTTTTCCGACATCGCCCGCCTCAATTCATGGGAAAACTCTGCCAATAACGCTTGGTAGTGCGTCATGCCAACTTCGGAGTCTTTATCCATGGTCGACAGCTTTTGCGCAATTTCGGTTACTTGCGCTTTACTCAGTGGCAATTCAAACAGTTGTTTTTCAATGGCTTGTAGCGAACGTTGTTTCTCTGGTTTTCCGTCGGCTAGTCGATTCAATTTAATGAGCGAGAGCCAAGCATCTTGAAGCTCCGGTAAGCGCTTGGTGATCGCGGTATCAAAAATCAAGTTGATTAACGCTTCACGTGGCATTACCTGTTCTAGGGCGAGAACGGGATTTTCTCCACCGTATCGAGCCGTATCATCAAGCGCTGTTTTGGAGAAGGTGCTGCTTTCCATCTGCTCTTGTACTTCTTTCGAAAGCAAATGAGCAATAAAGGACTCTGCCAACTTATCACTCTTGCCCCGATTGATTTGCGCAATATAGGTAGGCATCAGCGTAAAGTCTTGATCATAAGCAAAGCCAAC
>NZ_JAWOQN010000744.1:0-605 GCF_033337395.1 Vibrio sp. YT-19(2023)
AATACGCGTTAATGGGGTGCCCGGTCAAATATAAACCGAGAGTTTCGCGCTCCCCTTCTAGCCACACCTTTTCTGGCCATGGTGGCACTTGCGTGTATTTATTCTCAACTTCTTCTGGTGCATCGGTCAACACACCAAACATATCGCCTTGGCCAAAGGCCTCTGCTTGGTGATGTTGGCTGGCCGCTTTAACGGCATCGTTCAGTGACGCCATCATCGCCGCTCGATGAGGGCCAAGTCGGTCAAGTGCACCTGCATAAATCAGCTTTTCGATGACGCGCTTGTTAACACGTTTGAGATCGATACGAGCACAGAAATCAAATAGGTCTTTAAAGTGACCACCTTTGTTTCGCGCTTCTAGTATCGCATCGATAGGGCCTTCACCCACACCTTTGATTGCGCCGATACCGTAAACAATCGCACCGTTTTCATCAACGTTGAAACGGTATAAACCGGAGTTGATGTCTGGCGGCAACACGGTCAGTTTCATGCGGAAACATTCATCGACCAGACCTACTACTTTTTCGGTGTTATCCATATCGGCTGTCATTACCGCCGCCATGAATTCGGCAGGATAGTGGGTTTTAAGCCAAAGGGTTTGGTAT
>NZ_JAWOQN010000745.1:0-605 GCF_033337395.1 Vibrio sp. YT-19(2023)
CAGCAAACCTAAACCGCTTTTTCCCAGGCGACACAAGCGGCAATGAGGCCAATCGCTACCTGTTTGCATTATGGAACAATCTGCTTAAGCCAAATGCAGAGCTTGCGATTGATCTGCACACCCAAACCAGTGGTGCCGCTTACCCATTGTATGTGTTTGCCGATTTCCGTATCGAACAATCGTTGGAAATGGCTCGCTCAATTAACCCAGACGCTATCTTAAACGATCCGGGGGACGCAGGTGTTTTAGAAACCGTGTGGAACAACAGCGGCATTCCAAGCATTACTATCGAAGTGGGCATGGGGCGTTACACTGAGCAAGCGTTGATTGATCGTACGGTTGCGGGGATTTTTAACGTGCTAAAGCGCCACGAAGTGATTTCTGGTGAAGCTTCTCCAGTCATCCCTTGCCTTGAAGGTAACGAGATCATCAGTATTCGAGCCGAGTTTGGTGGCTTCGTTTTACCACAAGTGAAAATGATGGATACCGTTGAACAATGTCAATTGCTTGCGATTCAATACGATAGCTTTGGTGACGAAATTCAGCGCTACATGGCACCGACTAGTGGCACGGTATTAAGTCACAACATTGAGTCGATCAGGGCT
>NZ_JAWOQN010000746.1:0-605 GCF_033337395.1 Vibrio sp. YT-19(2023)
TACTCGCATAACCATAGGAAAGCTGACCGGATTCCACTTTATCTATTAAGCCTCTACGGAATCGCCAGATTGGCAAAGACTCCAAACTCGGAATGCGGTCATTTAAAGGCTCGGACAAAGACTCAGTCCAATTAACTTCATGGTCGATAAGCCAACGTAAGAACGCCGCTAGGTGCTTTGCTGAAGCCTCGACCGTTTCGATGCCGATGCGAGTTCCTGGGTCTGAGGTTCCAGTAGGGTCTGATTCTCCCAAACCGTTGTGTTCCGGAATATTAGTTCGTTTGATTGAGTACTGACCAATATAACGATGGATTAAGAAGAGATTCATTTCCAAAATATCCACAAGCCTAGAGGTAGCAACAAGTAGTGGGAATCTCTCCACAACATCATCTTGTTTGTACTTAACCACACGTAATTTTACATCTGATGTAATTGAGCTAATCAGATAATCACCTTGCTCATCCAGAACAAACTCCGGATGGCTACCGAGATTGATCCTTGTCGGTACAACTTTGGCTAAGGCTTGAAATTTAGCTGCTTTCTTGGTTGCCATGCAATATCCGCCAGTCTCTATAATACTCTATTCAAATAGTAGCAATTAAAGC
>NZ_JAWOQN010000747.1:0-604 GCF_033337395.1 Vibrio sp. YT-19(2023)
GGTTACCCAGTACTACCAGAAGAACCGTTTACTGGGGAGTTTTCTGCAGACACAGAAGCAGCAAACTGGGCAGTAATCTGGCAGCCAGAAGGCGGCGAGATGATCACCGAAAGTTACGTGAACCTTATCCCAACAGCTCAGGGTGGTACACACGTAAATGGTCTTCGCCAAGGTTTGTTGGATGCGATGCGTGAGTTCTGTGAATTCCGCAACTTGCTACCACGTGGTGTGAAGCTAACGGGCGACGATGTTTTCGACCGTTGTTCGTACGTGTTGTCGGTTAAGATCCAAGATCCACAGTTTGCTGGTCAGACTAAAGAGCGTCTCTCTTCGCGTCAAACCGCTGCGTTTGTCTCTGGTGTGGTAAAAGATGCATTCAGTCTGTGGCTAAACGAAAAGCCTCAACTTGCAGAGCAACTAGCGGAAGTGTGTATTGCTAACGCCCACCGTCGTATGCGCGCAAGCAAGAAAGTCGTACGTAAGAAAGTCGCATCGGGTCCTGCCTTGCCAGGTAAGCTAACAGACTGTTCCGTACAAGACTTAAATCGCACCGAAATCTTCTTCGTGGAGGGTGACTCGGCGGGTGGCTCGGCAAAACAGGCAC
>NZ_JAWOQN010000748.1:0-603 GCF_033337395.1 Vibrio sp. YT-19(2023)
AATTATTTGTTTTCAGGTGGGGAGCAAACGCGTTGTGCGCAAGAGTTCCAACTATTACTTACACTGATTAATGCTGGCGTTCATGTGCCAAGGCCAATTGCTGCGAGAGCTGTGAAATCTGGATTGACATATCAGGCCGATTTATTGAGTGAGCGCATTCCTAACGCAAGAGACCTGGTCAGTATCTTGCGGGAAAAACCGTTACCGGAAGGAATGTATCAAAAAATAGGGCAAGAAATTGCCAAAATGCACAACGCTGGCGTTAATCACACAGACCTGAATATCCACAACATCTTGATCGATGACAAAGATAAAGTGTGGATTATTGATTTTGATAAGTGCCGCAAACAAGAGCACGGCGACTGGAAAAAGCAAAACTTAGAAAGGCTTCTTCGCTCATTCAAAAAAGAACTGCTCAAACGCCAAATCATTTGGCAAGCGTCCGATTTTGATCATGTACAAAAAAGTCATACTGAAAATACGTAAAGTGAGCTTTTTGTCAGTTATTCGTGAGACAATCCAATAGCGCATTTCGGTACACCCACTAAAAGTACCCATTAAAGTAGGTAACATTTGCAATGAAAATACTAGTAACAGGCGGAG
>NZ_JAWOQN010000074.1:0-4139 GCF_033337395.1 Vibrio sp. YT-19(2023)
TTGCTTGTCATGCTTCACCTCGTTAGTGATTGTACTCACTTAACTCGGTGTCCAAAACTGCTGGTGCGGATCAGTATTCCCATTCCAAGTATCACGAGTAAGGTTTCCAGACTTAACAGAGAACAAATAAACTTTTTCTTCCTCCGCCTTAACATGTCCAACTGCTGCTATATCAACGCCGTATTCTTTAACCCCACGAGTCGGTGAAATGAACACATTCATTCCCATGCTACTCAATAAATCGGGTAACACAGCATCTAATTCCTTACGCTCTTTCAGAGAAGCTAAGTATTGCTTAAGAATTAATTTCATTTTTCATTCTCTCGCAACGGTAAAGTCGTAACATATAATCTAGTGACTCTGGATCCAGGACGTCTAAACTTGGCATTTCAGTAGAATGAGAAAAAGACTGCATTTGCATCTCTTGCCGAATTGTCTCTCCGTCCCCCTTATGTACATAGTAAATTGAGCTATTACCATACAATAAAATCTGCTTTGTTGAGCACAGATGGTCAATAAGCGATCCTCTAGATGCTTTTTCGTAGGCTGTCTGCATATGCCTGTTGGATTCTTTCCAGTAAACATTTATATTTTCGCTGGGTGCCATTAGCTCCTTTAATTCAGATACTTTCTCAATATCAGAGTGGTAAGACTGTAGTCTACTGAGAAGATGTTCACATAGATGTGCTTGAAATCCTTTATCAATGCATGATTGGAAGAATCGCTTAAGCTGTCCAGGATAACTCAAAAGCAAGGGATAGTATAAAATCTGTTCAAAATCTTTACTTATAGCTGTCGAAGCAGTTTCGCAAATAGATAGAATGAAGCTTGCTGCTGATATAGGGCGCATAAAGAGCCAACCTACAGCCTTGTGACTCACAAATATCTGCTTCACTTCATCATCTAGCAATGCCATATCAGCCTTTAGTTCAATGTCCTTGCCCGTTACATCATGAAGTAAATCCAGAGCACCATGACAAAGTGATACTTCTCCAGATAGGAACCACCTTGTAATAATGTGGTTAAGTAAATCTCGATGTTTACGCAGTAACTCATTAGATAAATAGCCTAAATCCGTGATTTCCACACCTACAGCTAAGATTGATTCCAATAATTCGACTGCAACTGAAGTTGAACCGCTCTTAACCAATTTAACTAACACATAATTAATATTGCTGACGGTGCTATTATGCTCAGGTGAAACATTGAAAAGTTGTTTTACCAGAAGCTCAAGAACACTCTGCGGTAGGGCGACTCTTTGAAAGGCGACAATATCTGATATCTCATAGATAACCTCTGGAGAAGCTCCCTCAACAAACGTCAGTAGAATATCTTCAATCGGCTGCCAATAAGATGGGAATGTTTGTCCAAAACAAAGCATTGATTTCAGTATCGAAGCACAACAATCGCTGTCGCACTCATTTCTAGCACTGTTGTTAAGTATTCTCCAAATGACATTAGCCTGAGTTTCACCTACATCCAGCCTCCCCAAAGTAAAATATGCTTGTCTCCTGATCAGCTCATGTCTATCAGCAATCAAATTTTCTATCGTCTGGATAGCTTCGGTTACATGATTTGAGTCGTATGCGAGAATTGAACTGGATAGAAAAGGGACATATGTACTAAGCTCACTTTGTGCCAAGATAAATCCAACACTATATCTAGGACGAGAGGCTTGCGCTCGACAGAAACGTTCAAAGGCCCCATATACGCCACTACTACCACCCTGCTGCGTAAGATGAACTAAGCAACGTAGAACATCGTCAACACTTGCATTTAGTAAAGGTAACGCGCTTTCAAAGGCATGCAAAGTTGTGAAAAAATCGTATCCGTTGGAGCTTTTATCAACTCCTCTTACTATCTCGACAAGATCAATCTCTCCTGAGTTATGTAGCTCAGACAGTGCCTCCTTTAAGATTTTCTCTTCAGTTCGTATTTCTTGGATATACAAATCATTAATCTGTGCCAGCAAACCATCTGCTGTTTCGCTTGCAGCTAGCAAACTAGCTTTTGTTTCTTCTAATGACATTTCATGCCCCTAACTAGACAGCCACTAAACACTTTGTTGGATAAAGAAAATTAGGTCAAATAAAGGTGTTATAATTGAGATTTAGAAGGTGCCTAAAACGTTTTGGGGCATTTTTGATTTTGACTGATTTGTGCAACAGGCTGTTGCACAATTGGGAAACGGCTTTTTTTACTAACAAGCGAGTCTGATTTTAGCCACCAACAGGTTGTTGACCAAATTTTTCATCGGGAAGGTCTTGCTCATCATCGAACATCACAATGCTTCTACGATGCTCCTTTAGAGCAGATAATGCAACTTGAAAACAACTTTCACACATATCGAGGTGGTGGGCAATACCGTCCATTTTTGACCCAAATCCCCAGTTAGCAGTCAGTTCACCAACCTCTTCTAACTTAACGCCATTTGAATCGATGACCATCACACTAGTACCGCAGATATCACAACATCGATCAACAACGACCTCTATCGTTTTTTGTCCATAAACTTTCATTGTGAACTCCTGTCGCTGATAAGATTAATCATTACTTGGATGTTAGCCAGTACCAAATAACAACTAAGTAGTAGCTGAAATTATAGCTATCCTAATTAACAAAGTCGCTGAATTTTCATTGTTACTCAGCGAAGTATCCTTCTTATGTAGACACGTTAAACGTATTAGTAAAAACTAAGTCATGAGGCAGAGCAAAAGGGAACAGGCTCAATTGACGCTGGCACAGAATGGGGCAAAGAAGATTTACGAAAGACGATGCATGTACTACTGCATCAATAACTTTCACGCTGAATTAACAAAAAATCCAATTGCCGAACCTAAACTTAAGTGATGTAGATGAGCTTTGACAAAAAATGGTATATCACGGACTTTAAACTAATGGAGACGCTTCCTATTGAACCTGTTTAGATGAGTGTAGACACGTAACAATGTCAAAGCTATATTTACTTATCATCGTCATCGGATGAAATCCGCGGCTCGCCATCTAAGATATATGACATGAAACAAGAAACTAAAAAAATTCACCTTTCCGACCAACAGCGTCGTGAAGCAGTTACTCGCTTGATGAGTCGAGTTATTGTCAGTGAGCATCGTGCCCCCAAGATCAAGAAAGTCCGCCGTAATGTTATACAACAGATGTGCGTTGCATTTACTAAGGCAGTTCACGCTGAATAGCAATCACTAGTAATTCTTTCACAGCCTTCAAAGGTGTTTTGTTATCTAGCCAAAAGCTAGCACTATTGTTGCGTTAGCTTCCTCTCTAGAAATTGAATGAAAATGTCATCTTCTATGTAAAACAGATCATAACCAACATGCTGAATACCCTCTTGCGAGATTTCCGTGATTTGCCCTTTACCATCGTTCTCGAGTGAAAACTCTCGTTGAAGGTTATATATCAACTGATTGAACCGAAGGTCAGTATTGTTGCTCCAAAGTTCCTTCAAAAGTGAAAGCGTAGTTTCTATTCTTTTAGGGTCGCGCATTGATATGCTCCTTGTGGTCTAACGTCAAAATACATATTTGAATTAATTTTTATGATGTTAATTATCAGCGCCAAGGGGCAACACGTCTAGCGGACATACATCTTAATTGAGGTGTTCCCCAAAGTATTACTGTTTAAAACCAATACCAAAATTTAACTCTAGTTTTGGTATTTCACACTTTTCTGGTCGTGTATTTGAGCTCAAATACCAAAAGTAACGTTGAATTTAGTATATATACCAAAAATATGCATAAATTTTGGTATCGCATGTAGAAAATGCAGGATGCAATCTCCCTTCAACCAATTTGTATCTATTTTGTTTGTGCAGGAACCTGTTAGCACCTAAAGCGTTGAAGGCACTTTAGTCTAGATGACGTGCCCCATAGATAAAAAGACAATATAAACCTGATTGGAACGATATCTTTACTTAGTTATTACTTGGTCTTTTCCACAAATAAGAGCAAACTCATCGCGCAAGTTGCGTCACGCAACCTGCGTGATGAGCTTTTTAGTTCGGAGAAGGAATCAAGAAAGGTTTGCCATTAATGCACAGCACACTCTTGGACAGAAATCAGCTAGAGCATCTACTTAAATTAGCAATTCATAAATTACTTTTTGTATGGCAAAGTGAGTTTGGG
>NZ_JAWOQN010000749.1:0-603 GCF_033337395.1 Vibrio sp. YT-19(2023)
ACATTCTTATCGAGGTACTACTGCGTGTTATCTGAACGTGCTGCGCAAATGGTGATCTTTTCTGCATTGATCAAACATAAAAACTTTACTGCGGCGGCGAAAAGCCTTGGAGTGTCAGTATCTCACGTCAGCAAACAGCTTAGTCAGTTAGAGGAATCTCTTGGCATCAAGCTTGTTCAACGCACCACGCGTAGTTTTACGCCTACCGAAGCGGGAAAAACGTTTTATCATCATTGTGAACAAGTGGTGCAGGCGGTGAGTAGTGCGACGTTAGAAATGGAAAGCCAAAGGGATGAAGTGGCTGGGCTGGTTCGCCTCGGGTTATCTCAATCATTTGGAACGCTGCACATCATTCCTGCGATTCAAGAGCTGCGTGAGTTGTATCCACAGCTTCAAGTGGAAGTGCATTTGTTTGACTACAAGGTCGATATGCTGGCGGAAGGGCTCGATCTGTGGGTAACAAACAATGAGCACCTACCAGAGGGCTACATTGCGCAGCGTTTGACAGACTGCCAGTTTGTGGTGGCAGCATCGCCAGATTATTTGCTTAAGTATGATACTCCGACTGAGCCGAACGACTTGTCTTTGCACAACTGCTTAATC
>NZ_JAWOQN010000750.1:0-603 GCF_033337395.1 Vibrio sp. YT-19(2023)
TGAATACCGCTCAAATTGACGATCCGGTCGCGTATCTCAAAGCACTCAACGGTGGCAAAGGCTACGACGATGTAATGGTCTACGCGGCGGTTGCTCAAGTGCTAGAACAAGCCGATGAGCTACTTGGCAATGATGGCTGCCTCAACTTCTTTGCTGGCCCAACGGATAAGAATTTCAAAGTGCCGTTTAACTTCTACAACGTGCATTACGAATCAACCCATATTGTAGGGACGTCCGGTGGTTCAAAGGGTGACATGGTGGAATCTATAGAGCTTTCCTCGCAAGGCAAGATCAACCCGTCTTTCATGATCACACATGTTGGTGGCTTACAAGCTGCGCCACATACGATTCTGAATCAGTTGGATATTCCGGGCGGTAAGAAGTTGATTTACCCACATATTGACCTGCCATTGACGGCGATTGATGATTTTTTATCGCTGGCAGACCAAGACCCGTTCTTTGCGGAACTCGATGCGATTTTGTGCGCGAACAACTATGTGTGGAACGCGCATGCAGAAAAAGCGTTACTTGAGTTTTATGACGTGAGCTTAACGGTTTAGTTGCAACGAACATGTGTGGTAGCCTTTGCGCTGCCACATAATG
>NZ_JAWOQN010000751.1:0-603 GCF_033337395.1 Vibrio sp. YT-19(2023)
AACCTGCGCGTATTAGAAGCAGGTGGCTACCCAAATAAAAGTCGTCAAGAGCAGCAACTTGCGCTGTGTACCCAATGGGGTGCGGATGCCATTATTTTAGGCACGGTTGATCCTCACGCCTATGAACACAACTTAAAAAGTTGGGTCGGCAACACGCCCGTATTTGCAACAGTCAACCAACTCGATCTTGATGAAGAACAGAGCACACTGCTCAAAGGCGAAGTCGGTGTCGATTGGTATTGGCTGGGTTACGAGGCCGGTAAGTACTTAGCCGAGCGCCATCCAAAAGGCTCAGGTAAAACCAATATTGCCCTACTGCTTGGCCCGCGCACTCGTGGTGGCACTAAGCCTGTCACAACGGGGTTTTATGAAGCTATCAAAAACAGCGACATCCACATCGTTGACTCCTTTTGGGCAGACAACGACAAAGAGTTACAGCGTAACCTAGTGCAGCGCGTGATTGATATGGGGAACATTGATTACATCGTCGGCAGTGCGGTCGCCATAGAAGCAGCCATCAGTGAATTGCGCAGCGCAGATAAAACCCAGGATATTGGTTTGGTATCGGTGTATTTGAGTCACGGAGTGTATCGTGGGCTTCTG
>NZ_JAWOQN010000752.1:0-603 GCF_033337395.1 Vibrio sp. YT-19(2023)
GCACACCGATCTGGGTTGTCACCATGCGGTGATCTGAGCCTTGTGGAAAAGCAGAGGATTCACGAGAGCAAATGATTCGCTGTCCTTGCTCAGATTTTAGCCACAAGTGATCAATACCTATCATCATCGGCTCTGGCACGTTTATGAATTTCATGTTAGTTAGGCAGCTCGTCACGGGCGCGGTTTGAAAACTCGGGAACAGCGTAGAAAACCGAGGGCTAACCGAGGAGAGATTGAAATCCCCCACAACCAACACCTCTGGCTCGGGATAAAGCGCGGTCAGCGTTTCTATGGTTCGCACCAACGCATTTCTTTGATGCCAAAGCTCGCTGGTTCTTGGTGACGGTGGATGAGCCGCAAACAAAGTGATCGGTGCTTGACCTTTAGGCAACCAAACCGCTCTGATGACTTCTTGTCCATTTGGCGCACGATAAACCGAAACCTCCGTGATCGGGTGTCGGCTAAGAATCATCAAATTTGATGGGTACCCTACGTCACGTTGGCCACCATAATAATGCGGATAGACATCATCCAACATGTGCAAGAGGCTGCCAACACGCGGCGTCAGCTCTTGCATCACCACCAAATCAGAAGGATGCCTCA
>NZ_JAWOQN010000753.1:0-602 GCF_033337395.1 Vibrio sp. YT-19(2023)
CAACCCTGGTGAGTTCCATATGGGGTGCTTGCGACCTTGTATGTACAGTCATCATTTCTCGCTACTGGATGACACTTTGTATCTCAACAGTACACAGCGTTCGTGCGATGTGCCGCTTGGATTGAACTTCAACATGGTTCAAGTTTATGTGTTCTTAGCGATCATGGCGCAAATTACGGGCAAGAAGCCAGGCCAGGCATTCCATAAAATCGTTAACGCGCACATTTATGAAGATCAGCTTGAGTTGATGCGTGATGTTCAGTTGAAGCGTGAACCGTTACAAGCCCCAACATTCCATATCAATCCGGAGATTAAATCTCTAGAAGATTTGGAAACTTGGGTGACACTGGATGACTTTTGGGTAGAAGGGTACGAACACCACGATCCAATTCGTTATCCATTCTCAGTGTAATCACGCTGGTTCTTGATACTACAAAAAGCTCCGAATGGAGCTTTTTTGCTTTTGCGATGCGTTTGAGTTTCGTTACTTCAATGCGCTAACGATATAGCGATGAATCGGGTTAGTTTGCTTCGGAGTCGATAGTGCAGGGCTAATGAACTTCGGTTGAGTGAAAATCCCTTTATTAACGAGAGAACGGATC
>NZ_JAWOQN010000754.1:0-602 GCF_033337395.1 Vibrio sp. YT-19(2023)
CTAGTGCAACGGAGAACGGTAAGCCAAGAAAAATAAGTAGAGGAAACTGTAGCAAACCGGCGCCGCCACCAGAAAGAGATGCCAACGTATTTGCAACGAGCGAGCCGAAAAAGAGAGTGAAAGTGTCTAACCAATCCATGAGAAAAAATTAAGGGGGCATCTTGCCCCCTTATCACTAATTAAATTCAGTTTCTAAACAGTACCGTAGAACCGTGATTTAGGCTAGTTAATAGCAGAGTCTTCTCATTAACCACGTCAATTCGGCGGCTTTGTTCTGCATCTAGCTTAAAGATTTGAGTAATTAAGCGTAGTTGCGCTTCAGAAAAATCCTTGGATTGAGAAGAAGAAATATCTTTGAACTCAGAAGGAGAAACAAGCAGATAGTTATCACTCACTTCCCAGCGACCTTTCTCTGAAATATTAATTGTCGATTCAGCCGTCGAGCCTTGTGCGAACAGTTTGATGTTTGCCACACGAATGTAATCGCCATTCGGCAGGTACTTAACGTTCGACTCCACATTCACTCGACGTAGCGGGCCTACGGTATCGTCTGGCAAGTTATCAGTAATCACAGTCACCATGGTTGACTGCCATTCATTTGA
>NZ_JAWOQN010000755.1:0-602 GCF_033337395.1 Vibrio sp. YT-19(2023)
GTGTTCTTTGTAAAACATACATGATACGACTTACATGACTCGCAACTCGCGCGGCACCCTTTGTTACTCGAAGATCTCGCCACCAACCTAAATGCCATGTATCGCGCAGTTGATAAGCTCGGTATGAGTAAAAACGTGACCACGTTTACGATGTCTGACTTTGGTCGACGAATGACCAATAATGGTAACGGTACCGATCACGGCTGGGGCGGTCATCAGTTATTGATAGGTGGTGCGGTAAATGGCAGTGCGCCGATCGGTAGGTGGCCAGAGTTAACACTTGGAGGGCAAGATGATTACTCAAAAGGTCGATTGATTCCGGCTATTGCTGCAGACCAAGTTGGCTCAACTCTCGCACAGTGGATGGGCGTGAGTGACAATGCCGCACTGGAATACGTATTCCCGAACATCCGTAATTTCACCACATCTAACCTTGGCTTTATGGCTTAAGCTAAGTGGCTTAGTTTCGTTTATTTAATTGTCAAAAAAGGGAGCACAATGCTCCCTTTGCAATATCATCTATGTTAACGAAGGTTCATTAAACTTCGTCACGACGACGTTCGTTACAAAGCTTGATAGCGCGCTCAAGTAATTCTAGCGCG
>NZ_JAWOQN010000756.1:0-602 GCF_033337395.1 Vibrio sp. YT-19(2023)
CAACTTGCGAGAAACAAAATATTCCACTTCAAGCTTGAGCTCAGCTAACACGAGCTTCAGAGGGTACTGCTCTGCGAAGTCGTTGTATTCCCACTCGGGAATGCCTTCAAATGGAAGGTCATCGGCCTCGAACAATTCGATGTCTTCAACACTTTCAACGCCGAGCGTTGCCAATTGTTCAGTCAACCAAGTAGAAAAACAAAGTTCATCAAGGACTTTCTTATCCACCAGTTCAGTATTCAGACCTAGGGAATTGTAGATTTTCCAGTGTTGAATTTGTTGTTTTCGCAATGGAGCAAAGCCAGGCAACAACATTTCTTGTTCGATCCTGTCGGCGATAGATTGAATCGCCACTTCACCTTGTAACGCTTGATGCTCGGTGAATATTGTCCGACCAGCGTACACTAAGTGCATAGTTGCTAGCGGAGTATCATCTTCGTATTGAGTATCACCTTGGTGCCATTCTCCCAGTTCGAGCGTTTTAATGAGTTCGACCGAAATCGGCATCATGAAAGATGCAAGGTTGAGCGTTTGTTTAACTCCCCTACCCGGTACGCTGTGGCTATCTAGCACCAAAGCCGCTTCACTTTTATCCGGAAAAC
>NZ_JAWOQN010000757.1:0-601 GCF_033337395.1 Vibrio sp. YT-19(2023)
AGTGATTGAATTTGCCCACTGTTAAACAACATTTTAAGACTTGCTTTACCATCAACTTGACTTTTCCCAAGCTGAGAAATATAGCGAGAGCTAGAACTCAGCGCCTTTTGGATAACAGGGTTGCTTAGAGAAGATTGAGAACCAGTCGCTCGAACAATCACATCTTTCATACCTTGTTCACGAGCCGCAGACTCACCGTCGTTCTGCTCACTGTCGATAACCACTTCGGCACGATAGATATCTACCTGAGTTAATGCATACACCGGCAGGGACAACCAACCGATCAGTAAGAGAGCTAAATAGCGCATAGTTTTCATAATCCTCTAAACAAGAACCCGCATAATAAGCAACTATCAAATCTTGAGCAAGGCGCGTACTGAGTGAATTGTTTGTAGTTTGACCAAGTTAAAGCCGTTTTTTGCATCACTAGGTGATTAATTAACGTTACCCCATCAACATGAACTCATATCGATGCATATTGAAAGACATAAAACCTGATATTCATTGCTCTTGAAGCTTCATTTTCAAGAGCGCTTATTAGATCACAGCACATCGATATTCTTTGAATGGCTTAATTTGGACTCGTAAAATCGTCCATTTT
>NZ_JAWOQN010000758.1:0-601 GCF_033337395.1 Vibrio sp. YT-19(2023)
CCCATTCCAAACCAATGTTCTTCGCCGTCGCTTCTATCTGCTCGCGCTTGATGTTAAGTAGCGGACGAACTAATGTGCCACCAGCAAACGGCATAGTTTCTGCCATCGAAGATAAACCCTTAGGTCCACTTCCACGTTTCAACGCGAGTAAAAAGGTTTCGACTTGGTCGTCGGCATGCTGACCTGTTAGCAATAAGTCGCCACGATTGATATGACGAGCCAGAGCTTCATAGCGCGCTTCACGTGCCAGTAATTCAATGCTCTCACCACTATTGGCATCTAGGTTCACACGCTCTACCGAGCACGAAATACCTGCTTGTTTCGCCCATACTTGACACTTATCGGCCCAAATGTCCGCATTTTCACTCAAACCATGATGAACATAAACCGCGTGGCAAGAGAGGGAGTTTTCTTCTCGATAACGTCGAAGTAACTCAAGTAACAAGCGCGAGTCCACACCACCACTAAACGCGACAACGACCTTCGTTTGAGGTTGATAATAGGTGTTCAATACATGAGAAAACTGCTGGTAAAGCGATTCCATAAGCGATCCGATAGGTACAAAAAAGGGTTAGACATATGTCCAACCCTTTCCATTTTA
>NZ_JAWOQN010000075.1:0-4096 GCF_033337395.1 Vibrio sp. YT-19(2023)
TGCGCAAGGCCTAAGTCGGTCACTCCCCACAATGCAAGCTTCCCTCTTGGCGTTTTTAGTTCGTACTTTTTGATGAGGTCTAAGCCTTTTAGTTTTGCCAGTAAACGATCGAGAGGCTGCCTTTTTTGATAATTCAAAAGCACCATTAAGTTGGTGATTGTGGAGTACGTTTCTTGTATTAAAAATTGTATGACGCATTGCATGTTGTCTGCATTTCGTTGGTAACGTTCGGTTTTATCTTGGATCAGATATTGTGTGTTCATCGGCCTCTGCCATCGGTGTCTATCATCGGGGGAGTATAGCACCCGACCGCAGACACCGATGAAATCCAAACAATAACAAGAAGTTTCGCCAAAGGGCGAATATTGAAAAAGCGTGCTTTTTCAATGAATTAGAATGTAAATCTTCGGGGCTGGACGCCCCTACAATTCAAATTCTAATTTAAAGCAAAATCCGCCTCGCTCCGCGAGACCAAGCCCCTATAGAGCGTGAAAAATGTCGCCCTTTTTGGACAAGTCCAAAGAGTCTCGTTTTTACATCGTTATACGGACTTGGTCTCGCCTGCTCAACGGATTTTGGGGCAAGCCCCCAAACCAAAACGCAGTTTGGGAACTGCTCGCCTTTTCGTTCGGGAACGGGCGTTTGGTTCGGCTCCCCCTGTCGAGAAAAAGGTTCGGGGGCTCACCTGTTTTCTCGATGCTACGTTGGACACTTCGCATTTTTTTCTGACTAGCAATTGAACCCCGCAAGGGGGCGCTTGGGCGATTGAGCCAGAAAAAAACATGGCTCACTAACTCACTTTGTTTCGCTGTTCGAACTGTCGCCTCGCGCTGCTCGTTGCCGGTTCGTTTGTCTTGGTAAAAACGCTTCGCTTAGTTTCACCAGGACAAACAAACTAAGCAGTTATGTTGTAACTCAAGGTTCAGTGTTAATTCGTTGATAGGCGCTTTTTGAGTACTTCCTAATCCTAATGCGAGCAATATTATGGTCATGTAACGTTTTTTGAAGTTCATGCTTTTCGTCCTTTCTTTTCGTAAATCTCGACACAAGTTAGCGTGTTTCATTTTTCTCTATGATCTTAAGATCTCACGCTGTTAGTTTGCTGTCATTTGAGCCAAGTTTTGAAGTAACAAGAGTTACTCTTTGGTTCAGTGAATGTGAGTTTAATTCGAATGATTGTTGTGACGCGGCAAATGACCGTTTGTGCGGTTTGAGCCAACTAGGCATTTTTATTTTTGGATAATGATAGATGCCTAGTTGCAGGTTGAACATGTGAAAAACGAGCATTTCAGAGGTGTTTCTGAGTGAGTTTAGAAGTTAGTTAGATTGCTATGTAAATCGCTCTCAAAGTGTCACAAACTTTCAAATGTTTTTTGGTGGGTAATGTGCCGGATTTCAGTCTGAAATCGTGCCTAGAGCGTTTGAGGGGCTTCTAAGTGGTGTTTTTGATAGTGAAGTTGCCTATTTAACATATGACCAATATTACGCACCTTTAAGTGTCGTTATGATGTCATCACGTTAATTGAGGTTAGGTGAACTGATGCCACACAATTTTTTGGATAGAAAGAAAAAACCGTTGAGTTCTTCTGGTGGAGGTTATAAGCCACTCCATGAAGAAGAGTCATTAAGAAAACCGCAAGCTCGAGAAGAAACAGTAAGGGAGCGAGCTGCCCGCCAACGTCGAGAGCGTCAAGCTGAATTGACGTATACCCAAGAAGATTACGCTCGTTGGGAAAAAAATCGTGTGCGTGCTACTGCAGAACGTAACGCGGCAGCGTTACAGGCCTACGATCTAACAGAGCCAGAATGGAACAAAGATCTACAAGACGATTTGAAAGAATACTTAGAAGGTAGACATACACAAGTTTGTATTTTCTCTGTTGATGATGCCGCAAAGTGTGCGATGAATATCTGGCATCAAAAAAATGAAGAAGGGGAAACGATTGGAAGTGAAACTCTGAAACTATTAGATGACATTCATTCAAAAATAGATATGGGCATAGGTATTATTACTGCGGCAAAAATATCAAAAGCTTTAGGTGGCTTTGGTATTACAGTTAAACAATATATTGATGCTCAGGGAATAGAACGAGTAATAATATCCAGTCTCTGGAATGACCCTAAGAAGTATTATGCTGTTGTTAATGGATTAAATATCAAAAAAAATTATCCATATAGAATTACAAACCCTACAATTAAGCAGTTGGGTGTTTTAGCTGAAGATACATTAAATGGATTTAAGAAAGGGGCTGTTTTAAGTTTAATTATATCGGCAACAATCAATACTAATGAATTGATGTTTAATGATGATTATCATTTAGTTGATTGGTGCGGTAGTATGGGAAGTGATTTGTTTAAGCTTTTAGCCACTGGTGCAGTTGTCGGTGGGATTATTTGCTTGACGGTCGCTCTTGGAGTTGCCATTCCTATGGTGGTTGGTGCGATGGTTTGGGTTGGTGTTGATGTAATTATTTCTAATATTTGGGATGAAAACAAGATAGAAGAAAACATAATAAATGGCTTAAAAGAGGCCACAAATGCTAAATAGAATTCTGATTTTTTTAGGAGTCCCTCTTGTATTAATCGGGATGCCTTTCTTATTATTTGATGCGATAAGCCCAATACTGGATGTTTATATATATCATCCAGAATCTATAGCGTTAACCTCCGTTTTTTCTATAGTTCCTTTTTTATCATGGTTTTGGTTTTTAAGTATAATAGGGTTTGTTTGTATTTGTTTTAATAAGCGTCCTGAATTACCTAAAGAGTGGAGTAAATATTTAGGAACTTACATTCCTTGTTTTCTATTTGTCATTGGGGTTGTTTTTGGAACGATTGGAAAAGATGCAATAAAGAAACACCTTGTTGATAGTGGTTACTTTTTAATTACTACAGAAAAGATAAGAACATCATTTTATATATCTCTTGATAAAGATATATACCATAGGGCTGATTAAACAAAAATTTGAGAAGAGTATGCAACAAAGATCTTTGCATTGATCATTGAGATCTAACGATTTTAGGATTAATCTCTATCCCCAGATGTGAAAAAACCACTCTTGCCGGAGTGGTTTTTTCGGAATACTCACAAATGATGACCAAATCGTTGTGTAAGTCCTTCCATGATAGACCATATCAAGTAAGCACTTCAAGAGTATTTCTGCACTCTGTTTGGAATCAAGATGTTTTGGACAGAACGACGCGCATCACTCACCGACCAAGGGATGTTCCAAAGGTGAGAGGTAAAGGCACTAATCAGAACTAAGCGTAAAGCTCGATAACACCGCCCCTTGTAGCTGCTAGAGGGGACAAGCGGAAAAGGAATAACTGATTAGTGTTGTGTGACTGGAACGGGGGCGAAAGCTTTACACACAGCGCAGGGCAGCCCGAAAGGGTAAGAGACAAAACTCCACGGAAAGCGACCATAGATGATACCCAAATCACTCAAGTTTAGAGTTGAAATGGGTAGGGGTCGGCGCAGCCGAAAGGGCTGATTTGGGGAGTCTTGCGACAACCTTATTCACCGCTTTTGGTCTCTTGTTTCTTGTAAGGTCTTTACCTCTTCTAATGTGAAGATTCGGTAAAGGTTTGAACGATAATACTCGAATGGGTGCTTCGATTCTTTGAACCTTATGTATTCAATTTTGTTGAAGTGGTTCTCTAACAGCTTTTTCATTTCGTTACTCTCAACGATGAAAAAGACTGCATGCCAGTACCCCTCTTTTTTTGCCTGTATGTGCTCTTTAAAAATGGTCCTGTAGCGTGATGGCGTTTGAATTGTTTGCATCAGTTCGAGTGCAATCTTTGCTCCCGAAGGACTTTTCACCAAGCCATCCGGTTTGTGTGCTACCTGATATTTTTTGCGTACATCTTCATGCTTACCATTTTCCCAATCACGCCATCCATTTTTTTGTAGCTGGAGCTGCACAAACTGTACTTTCATTTTATGTTCTGCATTCTTGGCCGTGACTCGGTACGGTACAAAACTCTTCTCTCTGCCATTACTTTTCTGTTGGTTTTGCGCAAGGCCTAAGTCGGTCACTCCCCACAATGCAAGCTTCCCTCTTGGCGTTTTTAGTTCGTACTTTTTGATGAG
>NZ_JAWOQN010000759.1:0-600 GCF_033337395.1 Vibrio sp. YT-19(2023)
CAGTACGGTTCGTCAGAAGGTGGCTCTGAGGGCAAGTTTGGGCACAGTCTATAAATGGAGAGCAAGATGAAAAGCATAATGATCATGACCATTTGTTTCACATCATTCGGCTTGTTTGGCTGTGCGAATGACCCTGATCTTGGAATCTCGGTAAGCCAATTGCGCGCAGAACAAACGCTAAATCCGGAAGCATGGTATGAAAACCTAGGTTATCTACCAGAAGGAAGCGGTGAGCGCACGCAGGTCAGCTTAGAGGTATACAACAATAACGGGGTAGCCAAAGAAAAGTAAGTGATTCGTTCACTTATAGGAGGGGCTATGCGAAGGAAAATGCAGACAGCAACAAGGCGAACCCAGAAAGGGATCACCTTGGTGCTCATCAGTATGGTTCTGCTGATTCTGTTAGGCGTCGCTGCGTTTGGTATTGATTTAAACCATCAAGTACTCAACAAAACACGCCTACAGAATGCGGTTGATACGGCGGCACTCGCCGGGGCTGTGGTTGCAGATAAAACGGAAGATGTTGATCAAGCTGAAGCTGCGGTTATCGCAACGCTAAGCAGCATCGCATCGGAATCAGGTAATACTGAACTGTCGTTT
>NZ_JAWOQN010000760.1:0-600 GCF_033337395.1 Vibrio sp. YT-19(2023)
GTGTGAACTTTGTTTAGGAAGCTCAACAGCATCTGATTCACAAACTCGGGCTGTTCAAGCGAACTGATATGACCCGCTTCAGGAATCTCCACCAATTCACTGCCCGTAATGCAGTCATTCATTAGGTAAGATTCAAATACCGGACGCGGCTTATCTTCTCGACCAACTGCGATCAATGTTGGCAGTGCGAATTTTTCTGCATCTTCAATCACATCACGTCGCCCAAACACCATGCGACCGATACGAGCAACTTCTACAGCTCGCTCACCTGTTAGCGCTTCAAGGCTTTGTTTAAATGAAGCGACCAATTCTGGGTGAACTTGATCCGCGTTATTCGCAAAGAACAGTGGTGCAACGGCTTCGATAATAGGCTCAGGAACACCTTGAACTTGGCTGATGGTATCTAGCATCGCAAAGTATTTTTTATGCGTCACTTCTGGTTCCCAACCAATAAAGGTATCCATCAACACCAATGACTTCACTCGTTGTGGGGCTTGAGCGGTCAGTTCCGCACCCCACATACCGCCAACAGATAAGCCAACAATGGAAAATTTGTCGATTTCCAAATGATCCATTAGCGCCAGCATGTGTTGGGCATAA
>NZ_JAWOQN010000761.1:0-600 GCF_033337395.1 Vibrio sp. YT-19(2023)
TATCTGAGCGTGTTGAATCGGTGATGAAGCGCGAAAAAGGTCTGTTCTGTAATGCGGACTTCTTCCATGCATCGGCGTACCACTTTATGGACATTCCGACCAAGCTGTTCACACCGATTTTCGTGATGAGCCGTTTAACTGGTTGGGCTGCACACGTGTACGAGCAACGCGCGAACAACCGCATTATTCGCCCAAGCGCAGATTACACAGGTCCAGATCATCAAGAGTGGGTGCCTATTGAGAATCGCTAGCGCGAAAGCCAGTCAAAGTCATTACTTGCTTTGATTGGTTTATCTCCTCCTTCTTCTGTTTTCACTCTCTCTTGGCAGAAGAAGGAGGACTTCTCGTCACAAACATTACTAGAGCGAATACATCTCAAAAAGTTCTCCAATCAAGTTCTCCAAACTGCTTTGCTAGAGTAGCGTTTCTAGAGTGATGGGGAGAAGGCCAAGATGTACAGATTGAATGGAAGCAAACCATGAGCACAACTATTAATACCCAATTCCGTAAGTCGCTTCCGGGGACTCAACTTGATTACTTTGATGCCCGCGAAGCCGTAAACTCTATCTCTCCTGGAGCCTATGAAACGCTCCCTTACAC
>NZ_JAWOQN010000762.1:0-600 GCF_033337395.1 Vibrio sp. YT-19(2023)
CATGATTCAGAGTCCTCTATCAATTCCATGGGTATCGATTGTTTGCGTTTGTACTTAAATGGACAGACGCAATTAACACTCAAGCTATATCAAATGTTATTCCAAAGTTTGATTGGTCTTTCAATCGTATTGGATGGTAAAGAAATCATGCCTCTAACTAAGAGGCATCTTCAATCGGTTGGTTTTGGGGACGAGGAACAAGTCGTCCCTTACAGTAAGAGAAGTTTTTCGGGATCTCGTTTATTGGTCGAGTACCTTCATTTTCCAGAAAAATTCATGTTCTTTGACTTGATCGAGCTCGGCTTAGAGAAGTTAGAGATTCAAGGGCAGGTCGAGATTTGCTTTTACTTCGATACAAGCGATGACTGGCTACCAAAGCAAGTAGACGAGGAAAGTGTCATGGTTGGCTGTGTTCCCATTGTAAATCTGTTCAAATCAACCATGGAACCTAAACGTCTCCTTCCAACAGAGTACGAGTATCAATTATCTCCTCAGTACCAAGATGCAGAGAGTAATGAAGTTGTCTCGATTTCTGATGTTACCTTGAGAAACTGGAACAAAACTTACGAGCACTTACCCTGCTACCATTCAGGAGAGCAC
>NZ_JAWOQN010000763.1:0-600 GCF_033337395.1 Vibrio sp. YT-19(2023)
GAGCTTAGAGACCGCCCAACCTGCCAGGAATGCACAACCGATACTCAACAGCGGACGCTCTTTAATGACGTTTTCTGCGGATTTGGTCGCTTGCTGAATGTTCTCTGCGCCGACTTCCAGCTTCTCTTTGGCATGTTCTTTCATGGCGCCAACAGCTTCTGAAGTGGCTTGCTCTGCAAGGTGGTACGCCTCTTCAAATTGCTCTTGAGGTTTAACTGCGCTTTCTTTTGTATTAGCCATAACTAGCCTCCGTTGATTGAGATTACCTTGGATTAAACGGTTGTGATTCCGCTGAGAAGTAATCTGATAAAAGTGAATTCTTTTCGTTTCCTCGTGAGTGGTATTGCGATTACTGTGCCAAGTTAATAAGTCATTGTTTTTATTGAAATAGAATTCAAATGGCCCCAATCATTGCAAAATGACCTGTAATTATTTCCTTTGAATGGATTCTTATTTGTAATTTTTTCTTATTCCCCACAAGCAATCACGCGCAATTAATAACCACCACCATGCTTACTCCTTATATTATCTGGCATCTCTCACACTCAATATTCATGGCATACAAAATGCTAGATATAAAATGCCACATGAAAAATATTG
>NZ_JAWOQN010000764.1:0-600 GCF_033337395.1 Vibrio sp. YT-19(2023)
CATCTAAAATCAACAACTGCGAGTATGGATTTATCGTTCTCCACACTTGTAGGCATACACCCGCTAAGCGTACGCGTTGCCACTCGCCGCCTGATAGCGTTTGAATACTGCGGTGCAACTTATCTTGCAGTTGGACGAGCTCGACCACCATATTAACGGCATCACGAACTTTACCATCAGTGATCGCAGCGCCACTTGGCAATGACAACGCAAGATATTGAAAAACATCGACGTTAAATGCAGGGCTAGATTGCTGACATAAGTAACCGCGAACATGAGCTTGCTCCGACAAAGATAACGTAAGCAAGTTTTTGTCGTCCACATTAACTTCACCGCTCGCTCCATCCCTGCCAGTTAATGTGCCAGAAATCGCTGCAAGTAACGTGCTCTTACCAGAGCCGTTTGGTCCGACAACGTGGACGACTTCGCCATCTTTGCATTCAAATGAAAGTGGCAGTAAACGACTTCCAACCGCTATATGCTTAACGCGCATCATGACTCTTCACCAACATCCAAATGAAAATAGGCGCACCGATAGAAGTCGTCATCACACCTAAAGGCAGTTCTGCGGAATCCAGCAATAGTCGCGCACCAATATCT
>NZ_JAWOQN010000765.1:0-600 GCF_033337395.1 Vibrio sp. YT-19(2023)
CCAGAGCCAGAGCCAGAGCCAGAGCCAGAGCCAGAGCCAGAGCCAGAGCTCCAGATGCAATACGCAGAGTCAGACTCTTACCAGTTTCGCGAAAACTACGCACCGCAACTGGAAGCGCCGAATTTAGAAGACGTTCAAAGGTTATTGAGTCAACTCGAATCGACCAATGTCGTAGATGAGTTAGACATAGACGACATTTTGGAACAGAACACCATCGACATTGCGATTCACGCAAAGTCGATACAACCAGACGTTGAAGTAGCTGTTGAGTCACCAATAGAAGTGGTTGAAGAAATTCAAGAATGGGTGATAGAAGAGCCTGTTTCTGAAGTCATTCAAACTGAGGTAGCTCAAGTCGAAGCGGTAGAAGTTGTTCCTGAGATAGAACAAGACATCGCGATAGAACAGCAAACCGAAACGCAACTGGAAACCGAAGCGAGCCCTGCGATCCCAAATACGTGGGAAGGCACGCAAAGAAGTGAAGATTTTCAAGTGCTTTACTTTGATGTCAACGAAGGGACATTTGCCGTACCGCTCGACGAATTGGGTGGCATTCATCGTATTACCGAGCTCAACCACCTTATCGGTCGACCAGCTTGG
>NZ_JAWOQN010000766.1:0-600 GCF_033337395.1 Vibrio sp. YT-19(2023)
TAAAGATGTCAAACTGCGACATGAGTGAAATCGCCACCAAGCGTGATTTTTTCTTAATGGCAGCTAAAGTCATGCGCCAAATATTGATCGACAACGCTCGCTCACACCAAGCGCAAAAACGCCAACACATCACATTGATGAAGGACGAAGAAGACCGCTTTGAGCAGTTGATCATCATGGACAAAGCCTTAGATAGCTTTAGCACACGCTACCCACGTCAATCGAGCGCCTTAAAACTCAAATACCTGATGGGCATGAAGAACCAGGAGATCAGAGAACTGCTAGCGTACAGCGCAAGCCTGGTCGAAAACGACCTCAAGTTCTCACGCAGCTGGCTGCAATCAAGAATGGCACACGCATAAATCATGACCAAGAAACTGTGGATTATCGGCGCGATCGGCGCCGGTTTATTGGGCGTTTACTTGTTAAGTGACGAGAGCAACATGGCGTCTGCGGCCAGCTCTTTAAACAGCTCTCCTGTCGATAAAAGAAAAAGCCAACATCACTATGGTGAACGTACGTCGTTAATTGAGGTGAAGCAGGCGCTCACAACATCGGCGTTGGACGGCTCGAGCTCTCTCGATTTAGATGCTGTGCTTA
>NZ_JAWOQN010000767.1:0-600 GCF_033337395.1 Vibrio sp. YT-19(2023)
TGGTCTGGCATACTGCAGTGAATTTGCAATTTATCTCGTCCAAACGATGGAAGGACCAATGAACACCGGGGGTGGGGGCAGGTTTAGTGATTAGCCAATCAGCGCCATGCTGATGTCAAGCTGTGCACCGGTGGGTAACTGGTGAGGATAGCAACAATGCCGATCGCTACAGATCCTACAGACCACATTAACGATGTTATCGAGGTATTTCGCCACTACTTGCGTTAATGGAGGACCAAATTAAGGAAGCTGCTAAACTGGATTTAACGGCGATGCAGCTGGGCGTGCACGACGACAGAGACATTTTAAATGGGCAATGCTTGCTTGTTTTCGGCAACCCCGAGGCATGGATACTAATGACGTCAGATTCTGGGTCGTTGATCTCTACTGATTGGTTAGGGAAAAATCAAATTCCCTCCCCCTTGTAAATCGCCTTCAATGGAGGCGATGTCAGACTGAAGGTTCTGGGAGCTTCAGTCTGACACTCAGGCTATTACATATGGCTTCATTACATTTTGTGAGGGTTACCCTCTTCTATACTGGCTCCATGTGTTAGATGGCAAGAATATATGAAAAAATTGTAATGATGGAGGGATGAAA
>NZ_JAWOQN010000768.1:0-600 GCF_033337395.1 Vibrio sp. YT-19(2023)
ACACTGAATTGCCATTCTTTGAGCCTCTCTCTTTAAACCATGAGCGCCACCTAGTGGGCTCAGAAAATAAAGACAATGCTTCATGAGGCTTCATTTGGCCATCACTACTGTTTACTTTTTAACAGGAAATGAGGAAGTACAATCTGTAGTTCAGGCAACAGCGAAAATCTACAAGACGAAGCGAAACAGAAACGCTGAATTTTGCTGGCAATTCAGCAGGGAGATCTGGGCACTGGTGTGAGTTTACCATCTTTCATTTGAGCAGGCTGTCTACACTTTTATGATACACAGAGCTGGTTGAAAATCGGCAAAATGCAAGTACAGCTGATTGTTCTTCTTTTAGAGAAACTATGCCAGGCAGTTTGTATAATAGCGGATTCAACAGAATGTTGATGCACTTCTGTTGTGCCGTAAATAGAGCCTTAATTTTCCTGGGAGATAGTAAGTAAGGCTTAAAGGGAACCAGACTAAATGCTGATGGTTTCATTACTCTGTTGCCATTACATTCTGCAATCAGCATTTACTTTATAAAAAGTTAAAACAAAAACTTGTCTAATTCCTCTTAAAGCAGAGTCTTAGTGCTTCATCCACACTGCTGAG
>NZ_JAWOQN010000076.1:0-2950 GCF_033337395.1 Vibrio sp. YT-19(2023)
ATCAACTCGAAACTCCTTCGGGTTGTATGGTTAAGTGACTAAGCGTACACGGTGGATGCCTTGGCAGTCAGAGGCGATGAAGGACGTATTAACTTGCGATAAGCCCAGATTAGGTAGTAAAAACCATTTGAGTCTGGGATTTCCGAATGGGGAAACCCAATACCATAAGGTATTACTGTTGAGTGAATACATAGCTCAACAGGGCGAACCGGGGGAACTGAAACATCTAAGTACCCCGAGGAAAAGAAATCAACCGAGATTCCGAAAGTAGCGGCGAGCGAAATTGGACTAGCCCTTAAGCTTTACACGCGTTAGACGAACAGCCTGGAAAGGCCGACGATACAGGGTGATAGTCCCGTAGTTGACGACGTGTGTTCAGTGAAATCGAGTAGGGCGGGACACGTGATATCCTGTCTGAATATGGGGGGACCATCCTCCAAGGCTAAATACTACTGACTGACCGATAGTGAACCAGTACCGTGAGGGAAAGGCGAAAAGAACCCCTGTGAGGGGAGTGAAATAGAACCTGAAACCGTGTACGTACAAGCAGTAGGAGCAGGCTTGTCCTGTGACTGCGTACCTTTTGTATAATGGGTCAGCGACTTATATTCAGTGGCAAGGTTAACCATCTAGGGGAGCCGTAGGGAAACCGAGTCTTAACTGGGCGTTCAGTCTCTGGATATAGACCCGAAACCAGGTGATCTAGCCATGGGCAGGTTGAAGGTTGAGTAACATCAACTGGAGGACCGAACCGACTAATGTTGAAAAATTAGCGGATGACTTGTGGCTAGGGGTGAAAGGCCAATCAAACCTGGAGATAGCTGGTTCTCCCCGAAAGCTATTTAGGTAGCGCCTCGGACGAATACTACTGGGGGTAGAGCACTGTTAAGGCTAGGGGGTCATCCCGACTTACCAACCCTTTGCAAACTCCGAATACCAGTAAGTACTATCCGGGAGACACACGGCGGGTGCTAACGTCCGTCGTGGAGAGGGAAACAACCCAGACCGCCAGCTAAGGTCCCAAATTACTACTAAGTGGGAAACGATGTGGGAAGGCTCAGACAGCCAGGATGTTGGCTTAGAAGCAGCCATCATTTAAAGAAAGCGTAATAGCTCACTGGTCGAGTCGGCCTGCGCGGAAGATGTAACGGGGCTAAGTAGTAAACCGAAGCTGCGGCAATGCACTTTAGTGCATTGGGTAGGGGAGCGTTCTGTAAGCGGTTGAAGGTGTGTGGTAACGCATGCTGGACGTATCAGAAGTGCGAATGCTGACATGAGTAACGATAAAGGGGGTGAAAAACCTCCTCGCCGGAAGACCAAGGGTTCCTGTCCAACGTTAATCGGGGCAGGGTAAGTCGACCCCTAAGGCGAGGCCGAAAGGCGTAGTCGATGGGAAACGGGTTAATATTCCCGTACTTCTTACAATTGCGATGGGGGGACGGAGAAGGCTAGGTGGGCCTGGCGACGGTTGTCCAGGTTCAAGTGCGTAGGCTGAAGAGTTAGGTAAATCCGGCTCTTTTTAAGGCTGAGACACGACGTCGAGCATCTACGGATGTGAAGTCATTGATGCCATGCTTCCAGGAAAAGCCTCTAAGCTTCAGATTGTAAGGAATCGTACCCCAAACCGACACAGGTGGTCGGGTAGAGAATACCAAGGCGCTTGAGAGAACTCGGGTGAAGGAACTAGGCAAAATGGTACCGTAACTTCGGGAGAAGGTACGCTCTCGACGGTGAAGTCCCTCGCGGATGGAGCTATTGAGAGTCGCAGATACCAGGTGGCTGCAACTGTTTATTAAAAACACAGCACTGTGCAAAATCGCAAGATGACGTATACGGTGTGACGCCTGCCCGGTGCCGGAAGGTTAATTGATGGGGTTAGACTTCGGTCGAAGCTCTTGATCGAAGCCCCGGTAAACGGCGGCCGTAACTATAACGGTCCTAAGGTAGCGAAATTCCTTGTCGGGTAAGTTCCGACCTGCACGAATGGCGTAATGATGGCCACGCTGTCTCCACCCGAGACTCAGTGAAATTGAAATCGCTGTGAAGATGCAGTGTACCCGCGGCTAGACGGAAAGACCCCGTGAACCTTTACTACAGCTTGGCACTGAACATTGACCCTACATGTGTAGGATAGGTGGGAGGCTTTGAAGCGCAGTCGCTAGATTGCGTGGAGCCGTCCTTGAAATACCACCCTTGTAGTGTTGATGTTCTAACGTCGACCCCTTATCGGGGTTGCGGACAGTGCCTGGTGGGTAGTTTGACTGGGGCGGTCTCCTCCCAAAGCGTAACGGAGGAGCACGAAGGTGGGCTAATCACGGTTGGACATCGTGAGGTTAGTGCAATGGCATAAGCCCGCTTGACTGCGAGAATGACAATTCGAGCAGGTGCGAAAGCAGGTCATAGTGATCCGGTGGTTCTGAATGGAAGGGCCATCGCTCAACGGATAAAAGGTACTCCGGGGATAACAGGCTGATACCGCCCAAGAGTTCATATCGACGGCGGTGTTTGGCACCTCGATGTCGGCTCATCACATCCTGGGGCTGAAGTCGGTCCCAAGGGTATGGCTGTTCGCCATTTAAAGTGGTACGCGAGCTGGGTTTAGAACGTCGTGAGACAGTTCGGTCCCTATCTGCCGTGGGCGTTGGAGAATTGAAAGGGGCTGCTCCTAGTACGAGAGGACCGGAGTGGACGAACCTCTGGTGTTCGGGTTGTGTCGCCAGACGCATTGCCCGGTAGCTAAGTTCGGGATCGATAACCGCTGAAAGCATCTAAGCGGGAAGCGAGCCTTGAGATGAGTTCTCCCTGATACTTTAAGTATCCTAAAGGGTTGTCGTAGACTACGACGTTGATAGGCAGGGTGTGTAAGCGTTGTGAGGCGTTGAGCTAACCTGTACTAATTGCCCGTGAGGCTTAACCATACAACACCCAAGGGGTTTTGATGGACTCAATG
>NZ_JAWOQN010000769.1:0-599 GCF_033337395.1 Vibrio sp. YT-19(2023)
GATGTCTGCCAAAATGGTTTCTTGTTGTTCTTGGCTTAGACCGCCCGCGATACGTCGCCAGAATACCCACCAGTCAGTCCAGCCTTGATGGTTTTTGAACTGAATGTTCTGTTGGTACAGTCCCCAAACTTGCTCAATACGCCAAGAGTCGGTTGGATCGCCAAAGCCAGGACGCAGTGCAAAGCCAGCCAAACGAAGCCAGTTTTTCTCATGTTGTTCAGAGCGACGACGACGCTTACGGCCTTGCGCAAAAGTATCGAAAAGTTGACGGAGTGTGGTGAAGTCCCACTCATCGCGTTTACCCAGTTTCTTCTCAAGATCTTTTGCTAAGGTTTTGATTTCTTTGCCTTCAGCACTTTTCTTGTTGCCGCTGTATAGACGAGCAATCAGCTCCTTGCATTCGTTCAATCTTGGATGAAGCTGAATTTCCTCACCGTCATCGGCTTGTTTATTGCGAACTTCAAATTCCAGTTCCCAACGTTTGTTGTCGTCTTCGGCACTGACACACTCCATCTTAAGAGTGCCGACTTCGGTTAACTGACACGCCAGTTGCACTTCTACGCGCTCTTTCTGGTTGGCTTGTAGCTCTGCGCCTTCAC
>NZ_JAWOQN010000770.1:0-599 GCF_033337395.1 Vibrio sp. YT-19(2023)
CGGTTTGTTTTATGTATTTGTAAAGTAAGGATTTGTCGCGTTTTGTAAATGATAATTGATTTCATTAAATGGTGATATAGATCACATTTGAGCGGTAAATAATCCATTAAAAATGTGAAGGTCATGGAACGAGGATTATATTGATCGGCTTAATCATAGTTATGGGCAATAGTTATGCGCAGTATATTGTTAGTCCCCGCGTTATTGTTGTCAGGGTGTGCTCTGATACAACAATCCACGCCGATTCAGCCTGATGCCAACTGGCACGTTAATCAGCTATCCAATGGAATGAAATACCACATCTATCCAACTCAAGACCAAGAAGTTTCGGTTCGTTTGGTGATGCACATTGGTTCGTTCCAAGAAGAAGCCAATCAAAAAGGCTACGCTCACTTCGTTGAGCACATGGCATTTAATGGCAGCACACACTTTACCGGCAACGACGTTGTTAAGCTTTTTGAGCAATCTGGCGGCAGTTTTGGCGCAGATATCAACGCGTTTACCACCTATCAGCAAACCTCCTATAAGCTTGACTTGGCCAATAACGATAAGCTTGAAGATGCCCTGACTTGGATGCGAGACATTGGCGACGGTTTAGA
>NZ_JAWOQN010000771.1:0-598 GCF_033337395.1 Vibrio sp. YT-19(2023)
TCTCCTCTCGAGATCCTAAGCCATCGAGTGATTTGGTCTTTCTTTTTGCTTGCCGCACTTCTTCATTTTGGCCGTCACTGGCGCTCGGTTTATCACATCGCCACAGATAAAAAGAAAATCGCGTATTTGCTTTCCAGTTCGGTATTGATTGGTGGCAACTGGCTGATCTTCATTTGGGCGGTTAACTCCAATCACATGCTGGATGCCAGCTTAGGCTATTACATCAACCCGCTGATTAACGTGTTGCTCGGTATGGTGTTCTTGGGCGAACGACTACGTAAACTGCAATGGTTTGCTGTGGTATTGGCAGGATGTGGCGTTTTGGTGCAGTTGATCGTCTTTGGTTCGGTGCCAATTGTAGCGATGGCGTTGGCGATGAGCTTTGGTTTTTACGGTTTGCTACGTAAGAAAGTCGCGGTGGATGCTCAAACGGGTTTGTTTGTCGAAACGCTAATCTTATTACCCGCTGCCGCCGTTTATCTTCTGTTTATTGCCAGCTCACCAACGGCAAACATGATTGAAAATCCATGGCAGCTCAATACGTTGTTGATTGCAGCCGGTGTGGTGACGACCTTGCCATTGCTGTGCTTCACTGGTG
>NZ_JAWOQN010000772.1:0-598 GCF_033337395.1 Vibrio sp. YT-19(2023)
TTAAAATTAAGCAAATAATCTCTACACTCAAGTTACGACAATAAGAAAAGGAAGCGGATATGGCAATACTAAGATTGGAACCTCAACAGCTATATTCTGTAGCGGATCTAGAGAATATGCCATGTAAGTCGACCAAGGAACTGCCTCCTATTGACGAAATCGTGGGACAAGAGCGTGCGCAAAAAGCGGTCGAGTTTGCGATGTCAATTAAGGAAAAAGGGTACAACATTTACGCCATCGGTCAGAACGGGCTAGGTAAGCGCACGATGATTCTGCGCTATTTGAATCGTCACCAGCATGACGCCGATGCTTTATTTGACTGGTGTTACGTCGCGAATTTTGAAGATACACGCACGCCTAAAGTGTTAAAGCTCCCTTGTGGAATCGGTAACAAACTGCGTGTTGATATTGAAGCCTTAATGGGGAAATTGCTTAACGCGCTGCCATTAGCTTTTGATAACGAAATGTACTTTAGCCGTGCTGATCGTTTGAAAAACCAGTTGGCAAACAAACAGCAAAATGAATTGGACCGCATTAGTCGTGAGGCTAAAGAGCACGGCATCAGCCTGACGATCACATCGCAAGGCGATTATCAATT
>NZ_JAWOQN010000773.1:0-598 GCF_033337395.1 Vibrio sp. YT-19(2023)
GCTTTTCGTTGCTGAGTCGGCGAAAACTGCGTGCAACTTTGTCTGCTGCTTCTGCAGCTTGGTTAACTTCCATCTCTCCATGGACGGGAAACGGCGTCGTTAATCGTTCACCGGTAAAGGCGTTGGTGGCGTAAAACACCTGTGAGTTTTGCGAATTCATTGTTCTTCCCTACTGTCCTATTTCACTTCAAATCCGTACGCGTCCGGGTCTTCGTCATCGACCCAAATGGTGTTGTGGCCATACACTTGTGCCCAACCTTCAATGCTCGGCAAAATCGCCGTTTGTCCGTTTACTTCGGTGATACCCTCAATACGGCCGTTAAATAGGCTGCCGATGATGCTTTCATGCACGAAATCTTCGCCTGATTTGAGTTTTCCTTTCGCGTGCCATTGCGCCATACGTGCGCTCGTGCCGGTTCCACATGGCGAACGGTCGAGCGCTTTATCGCCATAAAAAACGGCATTGCGAGCCGTTGCGCCGTCTTGCGTTGGTTTCCCTGTCCAAAGTACATGGGAAACGCCGCAAACCGTGGGATCATTTGGATGGGTGCATTCCACTGCATTAGAAACGGCGGTGCGCACTTTGGGGGAGAGTATT
>NZ_JAWOQN010000774.1:0-597 GCF_033337395.1 Vibrio sp. YT-19(2023)
ACCCAAACACTCATCGATACATCGCGGCCTTTGCCACTAAACAATTTGATTGCAGCATACGCAATAAAGCCTAGGGTGATACCTTCTGCAATAGAGAAAGTAAGCGGCATCACAAGACAAGTTACAACGACTGGAGATGCTTCAGTTAGGTCACGCCAATCAATGCTCACCAAGCCAGAAAGCATCAAAATTGCTACATAGAACAATGCACCTGACGTTGCATACGCAGGGATCATACCCGCTAGTGGCGAGAACAATAGTGCAAGCAGGAAGAGTACACCAACAACCACTGCGGTTAGGCCAGTACGACCACCAGCAGCTACGCCCGAAACACTTTCAATGTATGAAGTCGTGTTTGACGTACCTAGCAACGCACCAACAGAAGTCGCTGTTGAGTCAGCAAGTAGTGCTTTGTTTAGACGAGGAATGTTGCCATTCTCATCCGTTAGACCGGCTTTTTGAGAAACGCCAACGAGCGTACCAGCCGTATCAAATAAGTCGACGAACAAGAAAGCGAACACAACAGAGATCATGCCGACTTCAAATAGACCCGAGAAATCCAATTGTAAGAATGTTGGTGCGATACTTGGTGGTGTT
>NZ_JAWOQN010000775.1:0-596 GCF_033337395.1 Vibrio sp. YT-19(2023)
TCGATGCTGAGTTTGCCATCTGTCCAAGAGCTTGAAGAATCGCGTTCTTCGCTTGGTTTGAGCTCATCAGTTTATCGAACTTGCGACCGCCGCTAGTCAATTGAGCCGTGGTGTCTGCAATGCTGTCTTTCGCTAGCGAATGTGCACGTTTTACTTGATCTTGTTGAGTTTTTGACAAGTTTCCGTTGTTCATCAACTCTTCTACTTGATCGAAGCCCGCCTTTTGCGTTTTCAGCACGTTGTTGCTTGCCATCTCGGTCTTAATTTCTTTACCCGCTTTGAACGAACCAAGCGCACCGATAATTGCTGTAGCACCCGCTAACACACCAGATACAACCGCCATCGCGATCATCGCGCTAGCAGAGTTGTTCAGCTCTGCCGCTTGGCTTTGCAAACTCGCAACGTTGGCTTCAACCGCAATTTCACGTTGAAGCACTTGCTGTTCACGGCTTAGCTTCGACACTTGGTAAAGCAGCGTCAACAAAGACAGCGATTGAGAAACCGCGTCCGAAGGTGATTTGATCACTTCTTCACCGTTCAGCACTTTCGCGGTAGTGCTCATCAGTAGATCAATCGTTGGTGCAAGCTCACCCATC
>NZ_JAWOQN010000776.1:0-596 GCF_033337395.1 Vibrio sp. YT-19(2023)
AGAGTCGATAACGGATTGCTCCGCTTCGAGCATGATTTTCGCATTGTCAGAAAAGTGAGGGTGGGTTTGCGCGAGAGCGAGCGATGCGGATTCTTCTTTCATATCCGTTGGTAAATTAGGGTAGACCGTTGTAGAGCTGATCATGACGAGCTTTTCAATCGCATTCTGTTTTGCCGCTTTAACTAATGTTGACCATTGCTGCGCATACTCTCGACCAGATCCTCGACGAAACCCAGGTGGAAACGCACCAACAATACGCTCAATATGATTCGACTGAATTATTTCATCCAGTTTTTGCGCTGCGTTTTCATCGTTGAGATCAAGCAGGGCGGCATTAGCAATAGTGGATGGCCGTTCATCTAACCGAGCTTGGCTACGACGCGTAATAACTACATCATGTCCCTCGACTAACAAGGCTTGCGCTAGCGGAGTACCAAGCCAACCTGCACCTACAATCAATGTGTTTGCCATTATTTATCCTACTTAACTGTTTGCTCAAAGAGAGTAATGAGCTCTGCTTTGGTTTGTTGATGGAGGGGATCAGAATGCCATTTTTGATGCTGAATCAGGTCAACATTGACTTGCCAAGCCAGCTT
>NZ_JAWOQN010000777.1:0-596 GCF_033337395.1 Vibrio sp. YT-19(2023)
GAGTAGATGGTGTTTTGAGGCACACCAACACGCGAAATGTCATCTAATGTCGAGTCGCTCAGCCCATATAGGTATGTGTATTCAATGTTTGTTGGTCGGGAATAGCTGAAACGCTCGGCGCGAGTATCGGTATAGGTAATGTTGGCACCAAAGTCCGCGTCTTCATTCGCGACTGCATCTAAAATGGCATCAAAACTCGCGTAGTTGATGTACTCAACACTCACACCAAATTCAGTGGATACCGCATCAAATAAAACGCGAGTGACAACATCATCCGCTTCCGTCGCGATTTTATAGTGAGGCTGTAATGAAGGTTCGGCCTTTACATGAAGGCTTGGCAACAGGCAAGCGGAAAGCAGCAGCGTTCGAGCAAGTGTGATCATGACAAACTTATCTAAAATTAACCACTTACAGTGTGGTTATTATTATGGAAAGTAGAATAATTATGAAATGATGAACATATACTAATTCACTTATTGTTTCACAATCAATTCAACAGTCTGCCGCACGGGTCACTTTTTCCTCTGAACGCCTACAACTATTTTATAACTCCGCCTGCTCGTCACTACTACGTAAGATGTAGTCCGTCATCCAAG
>NZ_JAWOQN010000778.1:0-596 GCF_033337395.1 Vibrio sp. YT-19(2023)
ATTTTCTTTTTCGATAAGCTGCCCGCGCAATTGCTCTATTTGATCACTTTGCTGCGTATAGTTCAGGTACATCGCAACTAAACCAAAAATAGAAACAACGAGCGAAGCAAACAGTACGTTGTTGATGGTTTTGATTTGAAGATTCATAACCTCTCCTTGTCTCTTGCCAGACATCTCTAAATGAAAAGAACGTCTACAGACTAAGAGCACTCTGCTCTAAAACGCATTGAAGCCTATTGAGGTTGTTGTATATAAAAATAATTATAGGAGATGAGTAAAAAAAGAAGAGAAAACTTGAAGTATTTGAATACCTTTTTGTCATTGGCGTTCAATACGCAGCGAGAGAGAAAACGCTCGCTGCGAAAAAATTAGCTTTGGAATGCGTCTCGGGCAGACACTTGTTCAAACCAGCGAGCGATGTTTGGGTACTTCTCGAAGACTTCAATACTCAAACCATTCACCGCAAAACCAATGAAAATATAACCGGTAATATCGACAACGGAAAACGGGTCTGTCGCGATGTATTCACTCTCTGACAAACGTTTATCTAAGGTTGGCAAAAACTCGAGGACACGAGACTTGGATTCTTCACCCCA
>NZ_JAWOQN010000077.1:0-2791 GCF_033337395.1 Vibrio sp. YT-19(2023)
CAGGGAGTATCCTTCCTAATCAAACGAATCATCGTCAGTCTCCGAGGGTTGGGGAAACGTTCATATCATTTCTCCTTGAATAAAGTTCTTCAAATTCTCTTGCAACGGAAGACCAGTCGGAAGTCAGCTCACTTTCGTGATCAGATATGAATCTGTATCTGCATCGTTACAATGCAGCGTTCGCTTTTTCCAACATCCTCTACCTGCATCACTATCGGCCACAAAGGCTTTCCCCAAAGGGAGTGATACAGGCTTACCGTGTTCCGTATGTCGCGCAATGTCAGGGTAGATGCCCGCTATGGTGCGGAGAGTTCAATGATCACGAAAGAGCATGGGGCAATCTCTTTCCGACTCTCACGCCTTTTGGCTACAGCGTGTTAACCACTTCCGCTGTTTCATCACATAACGCACCTTGAGCGGATTCACTTATGTTCATCATGCTGACTACCTAGCACTCACCCGATTTATGTGGTTATCAGGAGGATCGTCTTCTCACGATTTCAATCCCGATTGGTAAATACCAACCTTCGTTACATTGTCAGACTCGCTACTTTATTCAGAGTCCTAGGTTCATCTGGTGATACAGATGGTCCACTCGTTGAGCGGTGAACAGCGCTTCATACGACCTCACGTCGCACGCCCCATTGTGAGTTAACACTTTGTCTGTGTACCATGTGATGAAGATAATAAGTTTGCGAACTTGCAAAAAAGAATTAACGCTAAACTGGCTAAGATTGAACAGCAAAAAATGCGAAAAGATCACAAATCAATGAACAAAGGCTAGTTGCAGCGAGAGAAGCGCTAGAGCACAAGAGCAAGCCAATCACTTCAGAACATGAATCAAAACATACAAATGCAACAACTTAACAACAACCTTATGATGTATAACCTATTGCCAAAAAACCACAACGTATTCATATACTGACGTTTCTTTCATTACTTAATCAAATCAAAAAGAACATAAGCCTCCGCAAAGGAGGCTTATCTTTGAAGTCTTTACATTGACACCCCTAACAATATTGGATATTGTAACAATATTGGATTTTGTTAGGGTTAGGTATAAGATCATGAGCATTTCTGGAATTAACGGAAGCAACTATGTCACTACGTTAATCGCAAAAACACGAATTCAGCAAGGAATGATAACCTCTGCCGAGGTAGTCGGGAAATCGGGCAAATATCAAATTCACTTCACTAATGATGAGTGTAAGTGGAAGGGCGAAAACCTCGTTTTATGCTCTGTACGATCACCCTATGAACCTAAAATATTTAAAACTATTGATGGAGCAATTGCTGATTTAAGGAGATTAGAAGTACCTGTTCCAAGTATTGCATTCGATTGGGGTACAGATACCTGAGCTGAACCATACAACTCTTAAAATGAACTTTGAATGCAGTTAATACCTATTATGTAAAATGGCGCAGTTTCATGTTGATTTTGCCCACTTTGCCACCGCAAGCGGTGAATAGCGCCAATTAGCCAAGCTTGCTGCTTGGTATTTTCGATTTTCTTTCTCTTTTAGTTGTGAAATCTATGTTGCCAGTATTAACCCCAGTCCAGAGTTAGCACCTCAATCTGGTTTCAGTGAATTTTTAACCCAAACACTCAAAAATGCCATTTTATGCAACTTTGCTCAGTGGCAAATTGTACCACTGAAATCACAGTACTTACCTCATGACTAGTGGTTGAAAATCGGTGCCAGAAAACTCCCAAAACCTTTTGAAGTAGCCACCTCTAAGTAGTGCTCTTTGCTTGCATTATTATGCAACTTCTCTAAACGGTTCTGGATAATAAGTTCGATTACAGGGTTCAGCATGTAATACAGCTTACGTGTCTTCATTGCAGAGTTGGAACTGAAAGGGTATCGTTAAACCTATTTTTTTATTTAGGTTCGATGTAAATAAAAAAGTTGGCTTTAGATCGCGGATTGCGGTTGGCTTAGTTAATTTCGAGTTTACATTGTGGATGTTATTATAAAATCTTTTTTTGTATATAAATCATCAATGCTAGAGAAGTTTTAATCTAAAAGGAGCGTTCGATTAATGATAAATAAAATAATAGCCTTGTGTGCGTCTAGCCTACTTTCATCAACAGCGTTTGGTGCTAGCACACTAAATTCGGCAGTGTGGTTTGATGGAAAAGTACTGTCATTGGATAACTCTGGTGTTGCCTATATTATGGGAAGTGGAACAAACTCTCACGTCGGTTTCATTTTAACATCCACCGAGTGTGAAGGAAAAAGTGCTGGGTCGTCTGTAGCGGCTAAACGGAGAATTTCAGTGGTTAACTTTTTGGGTAAAGGAACATATCCGAATGTTCAAAGCGTTAACTTTTCGGTGAGTTGCATTAATGATTATGCGGCTTTCTATGTCGCCATCTCTCAAAAAGGTAAACAATACATCGTTGACGCTTTTAAAAAATCCGAGTGGGTAAGTGTTGGTGGGGATATCCGCTTTTCTGCAATGAATTTTACTGCTGAGTATAATAAGTGGTCTCAAAAAACCGAAGCTTTGTAGTGTAATCGTTCGCGCTAGTCATTCAGCATGATTATTAACGTGAGATTTTTATTTAGCAAAAAGCCGAAAAAATCAAATAGGGGAAACTTTAGTGACCAAAAGGTTAGATGAGCCTTTTTTACCCACAATCGATTTATACATTTATGTTTATTAATGGCAATAACTTAGATAGTCTCCCTATGGTTTACTCCTAAAACAGGCTTTGTTGCTTAATTCGATGAGAAGACATGGTAGCCCCATGTTGTTCAGTTCTTAAACAACATACTGAGTTTCA
>NZ_JAWOQN010000779.1:0-596 GCF_033337395.1 Vibrio sp. YT-19(2023)
CTGTCCTCTGTCTGTCTGTCTGTTCTCTGTCTGTCTGTCCTCTGTCTGTCTGTCTGTCCTCTGTCTGTCTGTCTGTTCTCTGTCTGTCTGTCCTCTGTCTGTTGACTTTGCACACCTAAAGGTGCGGACACACCAAACCGACATCAAAGAACTAGCGGCGACGAAAGCCAACTGTTGTGTCATCTACGTCGCCTCACGTCGCCCTGTGTCAGTTGCATTTGAACACACTACACGGACTACATCCAGCGGCCAAGCAGCACGTACGTTCTGCGCCTGCGTGAGAGAGAGCGGAGTGAGAGAGTGGTACATCCTGTCAGCCGAGGGGTTTCCTATCTGTGCAGCCGAGCACCGCAGCACCTCCACGGACTATTACATCCAGACGGTCCCAGTGTTTCCTCCACAGGCTCCACTTCACTCAACTTCACTCAGCTGCCCGACAAACCCGCTGCTTCTTCCCACTTTAACCTGAATAACAAACCGGAGCTAGCTGGGAGCGGCTAGCGGAGCGTTAGCCGCAGCATGACCGGAGGGAAGCACAGTCAGTTAGCCTCCGCTAGTCTCTGAGCTAGCCCCGGCTCTCCGTTTGGATCCAACCA
>NZ_JAWOQN010000780.1:0-595 GCF_033337395.1 Vibrio sp. YT-19(2023)
AGTGGCTCATCAGTATCATTGGATTTTCTGCGTGCTTTGCAAGCGTTAACTTATATACTCAAAGCCTATCAAGAATGGTTTGGGCTCAAGCGCGCGAACATCGTCCAAACAGTCCACTGGCTAAAATTTCGCGTAGAGGCGTACCTTCATCAGCAACGTTTTTAGTCGGTGCGGTGCTACTTGCATCTTGTGTGATTGGGTCGTTATCCAAACTCGATTTAGAGTTTTTCCTTAAGCTGGCCAACAGTATTTTTGTTTTGGTTTATCTATTGGCAATGCTAGCTGCATACAAATTGCTGCACGGACTAGGAAAAGCCCTCGCGGCGATTTCTTTAGTGTTATGTACAGGCGTGTTCATCTGTTTAGGTTGGTCTATGCTTTACGCTCTTGGCATTTTTGCGCTGCTCTCTCTGCCGTGGAAACAATGGCGACAAAAACGACACTCGAGCATTGTCGAATAACTTCAGACGTCAAATAGCTCAAAGAGGCGTTTAATCAGCGGGTCAATGTTATCAAGACGAACATTTCCATATCCGATCACGACGCCCTGCCAATCTCGTGCTTTAAAATCGGGATGCTCATAAAAACTGACTGG
>NZ_JAWOQN010000781.1:0-595 GCF_033337395.1 Vibrio sp. YT-19(2023)
TGGCGCGTAGTTTCTGATGTGGTGAAACACCTCTTTCTCAGCACGAAAATCAACGGCAAACCACTCATAAATTGAAGATATTTTCGCCGTGTTACCTTCAATAGAGACGCCTTTTTTGCTGTTGATAAAGGTCTTTGCGGCACTCTCTAACAAGGTTTGAGTATTCTCAGCGGTAAAAGCTTGAGTTTGAAGATTTGGGCAGCCTAGGCTTGCACAATTGACAGCGTAGTGCGTTCTTGGGTCTTGCCAGATTGGTCGTAAAATTCGGTGCTCAATATCATTCAAGGTCAGACTTTTTCCGTTAATGATGATGACATCTTGATCCCATGGGCCAAAGCTAAACAGCCCGCCTAACTTGGTGATCGACGTTATCGGGTAGTTATCCAAAATTAGGTCAACCGTCAGTGCGTTGTATAGGTTTACCCAATACGCGTATTGCTCGGCTTGGCGGTGTTGCAATGGATTTAAACTAGCAAGACGTTGAATGTACTGCTTTAACTTTGTTTTATCGGCGACCGAGACTTGGTTGTAACGAAATAGAGTGTTGTCACCTCGGGTAACTAGATAGCTGTCGAGTAACTGTTGCCACTCCAGA
>NZ_JAWOQN010000782.1:0-595 GCF_033337395.1 Vibrio sp. YT-19(2023)
ACCCGTAGGGCAAACATACACACATGGTGGATTATCACAGTGCTGACAAGATTCACGCGTAAACTGGTACTCAACATCAGGAAATTCCCCAATGGGTTCACTGCGATGAATTTTTAGGCGGGTCACCCCTTCTGGCACTTTATTCACTTCGCGACATGCTTCGGTACACGCAGTACAGCCTATACACGCATTTTCATCATGCACCATGCCAAAACGTTTGGTTTGCTCGCTATCACTGGCATAAAGAGAAGCACTAACAACAGAGGTGCCAGCAACGCCAGTGGTCAAAATCAATGCGCCGCTACTGGCTAAAAAATTTCGTCTTGAACACTTCATGCTATCTCTCCTCGTCTTTTGCAAGTTCAGGTTCAGCAGCAAACTGAGAGTGGCAATCGACACATTGTTTGATGAGCTGTTTTCCGTCGTAAGAAAGTGCTTTCGTTTTGGCAGCGTGAACATCGTGACAATTTGAACAGGTCAAATTTTTAGCATGGACATCATGCGTCCAATTACTTTCTCTCAACTGAGTTGGAGCGTGGCAATCTACACACTGGCTATTCGCTTTGAGAATGGTGCTTGGATCAAGAAAAACCTT
>NZ_JAWOQN010000783.1:0-595 GCF_033337395.1 Vibrio sp. YT-19(2023)
TCGACATACGAATATCAATCGACTGGCCACGAACTTTGATGTTGAAGCGACCATCTTGCGGCAGACGCTTCTCAGAAATATCCAAGTGCGCCATCAACTTAAGGCGTAATACCAATGCAGAAGCGATGTTCACTTCGTTCAGAATGGTTTCATGCAGCACACCATCGACACGCTGGCGTAAACGCAAGACTTTATCGTCTGGTTCGATATGGATATCCGATGCACCAACTTGCACCGCGTCTTCAAACATCGAATTAACCAGTTTTACAACGGTGACTTCTTCACTGTCGGCTTCATCGATGCCATAGTCAAAGCTTTGTACGTCTTGGTGCTCGGCTTGTAACTGCTCAGCAAAGGACGCGATCTCTTTGGTACGGCGGTAGTAACGGTCGAAACTGCTGATCAACTGACGCTCAGAGGCAATGATGAACTCAAGGTTGTACTCACCTAGCAAGTTCATTAAAGACTCTTGGGTAAACAGATCCGCCGGATCACTCATCGCAACACGTAAAGTGTCACCATTACGAGCCACCACCATTGCACGTAAACGACGAGCATGCACTTCTGGCAGTATTTGCACCGCATCCGCATCCAC
>NZ_JAWOQN010000784.1:0-594 GCF_033337395.1 Vibrio sp. YT-19(2023)
CCTAATGCTGCAATGGATGAGTTGCTGGCATGGCGCATTATTGGCTCGGTACCCGTGGGGATTCTTATCGTCTACGCGGTGACTCGCCATTGGCCAAATTGGTCACAGGTGTGGCGAGATAAAAAGTCTCTTTGGTATACCTTTGTGGCAAGTAGCCTAATGTGTATTTCTTGGAGTGCATTTACGTGGGCGTTGACTCACCATCGAGTGATTGATGCAAGCTTGGGCTTTTTCATCGGGCCACTTGTGTCTGTCGCTTTAGGTGTATTTGTTTTGGGAGACAAGCTTTCTAAGGGGCAATTAATTGCAATATTGCTCGCAACTTGTGGCGTGTTATACCAAGTGTTTCAATACGGGCAGCTACCGTTTGTTGCCTTAACAATGGGGCTTTTCTTTGCGCTTTATGGACTCTACAAAAAGAAAATCAACTACGATTGGAGCACAACATTGTTTATTGAAGCACTTGTTCTTGCGCCGTTTGCGTTGGGATATTTGCTGTTCAAACAATGGACGACTGGCGAGCTTGCTTCTTCCGTTGATACGACAACCTTATTGCTTTACTTCGTCAGCGCGCCAACCACGATTCTTCCTTTG
>NZ_JAWOQN010000785.1:0-594 GCF_033337395.1 Vibrio sp. YT-19(2023)
CAATCCCTTCAATGACCACTTGCAGCTCAAGTTTTTTCGCAATATGGATGATGGAACAAATGATTGCGCGGTCATCGTCGGATTTTTCCATTTGCTGAACAAAACTCTTGTCGATTTTGATGGCATCAAAAGGGTACTTCTTCAAATAACTGAAAGAGGCGTAGCCCGTACCAAAATCGTCGAGTGACAATGTCACACCAAGTTTATTCAGTTTTTTAAGGGTTGTTCGTGCGACCACTTCATCAGCAATTAACGCACTTTCCGTCACTTCTAACTCAAGAAAACGTGCCGGAAGGTGAAACGCTTCGAGAAGGTGTTCAACTTGCTCGGCGAAATTCACGTTTTGCAGTTGAATAGGAGAGACATTTACCGCGACTTTGAAATTATCGAATAACTCAGACCACTGTTTGGCTTTGTCGATAGCAGTACGCAAAACAAATGAGCCAACTTCAAATATGAGCCCATTTTGCTCAGCCATGTGGATGAGCGCTTCGTTAGATACATCCCCTAAAACGGGGTGACGCCAGCGTAATAGCGCTTCTGCACCTATCCATTTGTGCGTATGAGGGTTCACCTTCGGTTGGAAATACAACA
>NZ_JAWOQN010000786.1:0-594 GCF_033337395.1 Vibrio sp. YT-19(2023)
CTCTGCTTTAGATTGATTTTGATCATTGAGCTTCCCCTTGGGGGAAGCTTTATTCTACGGTCAATTATCGCTAAATCGAGAATCCATAATGCTAAGAACCCTCCTTTTAACGTCTCTCATTTTTACTTCCACCGTTTATGCCAATCCTTTTGGCGATGCTGAGAAAGGCAAAGTTAAAGCCCCAAGCTGCGTATATTGCCACGGCACAAATGGACTAAGCAGTAATGACGCCTATCCGAACCTTGCAGGCCAAAGCCCTAAATACTTGTATGACTCGATGAAAGCCTATCAGGATGGTTTGCGAACCGGGCCACTGGCAGAGATGATGAAAGCGCAATTACGTATGCTGAACGATGAAGATCTCCGCGATGTTGCTGCATTTTTTGCCGAGCAATCAGGCGACTAAACGGTCTGCATTAATGAGTGAGAAAAGGCTCGTCAGCAGTACGAGCCTATTTATTTTCCTGAATATAAAACCAACAACACATTCCACCAACAAATGAACACAAATCAATCAAACACACTTTAGATCAAATATTTGATGAATTTATAGTTCACTACAGGCATTAATATTGACTTTTTATTCTACTTTAT
>NZ_JAWOQN010000787.1:0-594 GCF_033337395.1 Vibrio sp. YT-19(2023)
TTTACACCATGCACATCGCCAAGCCCCGCCGCTTGATCCGCGTATTGTGAAGACAATAGCCATTTCGTTGTGCCTAATCCTTTTTGAGAAGAGAGTGGGTGCATCGCTTCAATTTGCGCACGGTGTTCGTCATTGGCATCGAGAATAAAGTAGTCTTCACTGATGCTGTCCATTGAGGTTTGCAGCACCGGGCGACCGTGTTTAAGAATCAACACATCGGTTAACAGATGTTCGATCTCGGAAACCTCATGGCTAGTGATGATCAGAACGCGTTCACCATCGTGAAACCATTCCAGTAAATGACGGTAGAAGGTGTCGCGGTAAACCAAATCCAAACCAAGAGTTGGTTCATCCAAAATCAGGATTTGTGTATTGGTTGCGATCACAATGGCAAGGTGCAATTGCACTTTCATCCCTTTAGAAAGGGCTCTGATTTTCGCACGTGGTTTGATGTAGGTTTGACGAAGCAGCGCATCCGCTTTGCTGCGATTGAAACCCGGGTGAACCCCTTCGGTATAACTCAGAAGCTGCGGGACCGTCATCCAACCTGGCAAAACATTCACATCTGAGATGTACGAAAAAATCTGCATGATC
>NZ_JAWOQN010000788.1:0-593 GCF_033337395.1 Vibrio sp. YT-19(2023)
AGTTGCTAACGTTAGGCCTTTATCGATAGCGGCTGAGTAAATAAATGGTTTGATACTAGAACCAACCTGACGCACGGACATGGTTGCGCGATTAAACTTGCTGTGAACAAAGTTAAAACCACCTACTAGTGACAAAATGCCGCCATTTTCAGGATTCATCGCGACAAATGCGGTGTTCGCGCTAGGCACTTGGCTTAGCTTCCAGCTGCTTTGAGTGTTGCCATCTTCATCGGTGGTCGTTAGCTCGCGAACCCAAATTTGTTCACCTGCAGCTAAAACCTCTTGTGCAGATTTTGGCGTTGAACCTTGACGGTTATCGGTGAGGAATTTGCGTGCCCAGTTCATGCCAGTCCAAGGGATGGTTTGTGCGTCGTTATTTTTCACAACAACTTGCGCTGTTTTGCCTTCCACTTTTGTCACGACAGCAGGGTAAAGATCGCCGTAAGTTGGCTGGCCTTTTAGATGCTTCTCAATTTGTTCTGCATCCCAAGCGGCTTCCCCTTCTTTCCACAACACTTTTTCTGCGCCGCGGTAGCCATGACGCTCGTCATAAGCCATTAGGTTGTTTACCGCAGCCTTATTGGCAGCGTCTT
>NZ_JAWOQN010000078.1:0-2786 GCF_033337395.1 Vibrio sp. YT-19(2023)
TTTCGTACTAGTTATACTTGGTCAAAATTCAACCAGTAACAATCCTGTTCTTTTTGACGAAACAAACTTTGGGGCATAAATGAGTTAGAGCCGAAGGACGGCTCTGTGCCAATTGCAGACATTAGCAACGCCTGAGCTCAGGTGCATTTGAGACAACGCCTGCTTTTGCGTTAGCAAAAAAGTGGGTGGCGGATCAAATGTCATCTGCAGAGACTTTTTAGGCAGCGTTCACCGTATTCTAGGAACGAGCGTTTACGAGGCACGTGCCGAACTGGCCTTTATGACTTTTGTAAACAACAAAAAAATATTTGGATCAAACTTCGTGTCCACTTCATGCTTCAAGATATTCATAGTTTCAAGGTGCGATTTAGCCATGCGGTATGGCCTGCTAGTCGTCAGTGCATCATACGCATCAATGATCGAAAGTATTCGACTACTCAGGGGAATATCGGCACCAGCCAGTCCGTCCGGGTATCCGCTTCCATCAAATGCTTCATGATGATGTCTGACAATAGACGCGACCTCGTCTCTGTTTGTCAGGAATGTCTCACTAATTATTCTCTCACCGATAACCGAGTGAGCCTTTATCTCTTCCCTTTCATCAGGTGTGAGCTTTCCAGGCTTCGAGAGAACAGTATCACGAACTCCAATCTTACCCACGTCGTGTAATTGACTGGCAATACGCAAGTCATCTAATGAGGGGGCACTCAAATCGGCCGCACGCCCCACTTCCAACGCAAGCGCACAGACGCGGTCACAATGGCGTCTAGTATACGCATCGCGCGCGCACAATGCCGTAATGAGTGATGGGTAAGCATTTTCTTGATCTGGTGCGAGGGCAAAAGCCATTGAATATCTCTCCTTGTTCAGCAACGCGTAACAATTTAATAGTGCGCTCATCACGCATATTTTTGCTGACTTCAAGCTCATCTATCCACATTCCAACAAATAACCGAGGGTATTTCAAGATTTTAAATAAATTTAAATGTAGGATATACGCGTTGCTCGTTTGCTTGACTATATGAATAAACGACACAACTTTATCTATTAATTAGCCCAAAATTTAGCCATCCTCAATGACCGGTTATCGCTCTTTTGAGGCATTCGCCTCAACACGTTTTTGTCGAGTAGACGACACTTGTTACCAAGTGCCGCCCCTCTAAGAACCGTACGTGCAACTTTCACTGCATACGGCTCAAGCCTCCACTAAGGCATCATTGATACCCAGCAACTTATAACGCAGTCGGGACAGGCTCTTTCCAAGAGTTACGAGCTAGCCTTTTAGATTTTCTCTTCACCAGATATTCTTGGTATTGAGGGTCAAAAGGGGTCGCAGCACTCCTAATTTTTACGTGTCTTTCGCTAGGCACTTTCGCTATTTGGAACAGATTGAAGTGACAGTCCATGTTCATGATTTTCTGCCAACCGTGAAATTGCCACTGGCCTTTACGATTGAGAAAATACTTGTGCACAACCCAGTCTTTGGACTTGGTTGGATGACGTCTAACTGCCCAGTGCCATAACGCTTGGAATAGTTTATGGCCGACATACCCGAATACTTGTTTAGCAACACAGTGGCGATAGTAATTCGCCCATCCCCTAAGTTTCGGATTTATCAACTTGATAAGATCGTTAACAGGGATGGTTGCGTGCTTTTTAATAACTTCACGTAGATTTCTAAGGAATAACAGCGTATTGGATTTGCTCGGTTTAATGAGCAATTTCCCTTTGTACTTCCTGTGATTGAAACCCAGAAAGTCAAAGCCATCATCAATATGAGTGACCTTCGTTTTTTCTTCGGAGAGGGTTAACCCTCTTTCTGCCAAAAAGCCAGCAATCAACGGTTTGATATCGTTCACTAGCACTTCCTTTGAAGAGCAGGTGACCACAAAATCATCCGCATAACCGATAAAGTTGGCCCTAGCACCCATTTTCAGAGCTGTAGATTTTATTTGTTGCTCTATTCCCGCGAGAGTCATTAGCATCAAGGTTGGAGATATTATTCCACCTTGAGGTGTACCTTCTTCGGTATCGTAGAACAGCCCCTTATCTACATAGCCAGATTTTAACCATTGCTCTAACATTCGTTTATCTACAATGATATTGTCCATCAGCCATTTATGCCCGATTTTGTCGAAGCAAGCCTTAATATCTCCCTCAAGAACCCATTTCGCGGATTGCTTTAGAGCTAAACATTTGAAGCACTGACTGACAGCGTCAGCCGTGCTGCGATTTGGTCTAAAACCATAGCTATTGAGGTCGGCAAACGTTTCGGACACAGGCTCTAATGCAAGAAGGTGGAGGGCTTGTTGCGCTCTATCAATCATGCATGGAATACCCAGTGGCCTGAGCTTACCGTTCTTTTTGGGAATATAGATACGTTTGAGTGGTTTTGCGGAGTAAGCCTTGCGACTCAGTTGATCGACTGCTTTCATACGGCGTGCATCTGTGTTCCAGATGACACCGTCTATTCCAGGCGTTTTACTGCCTTTATTCTGAGAGACTCGCTTAACCGCGAGAAGCTTGGCTGAGCGAGAATGAGTCAAGAGCCACTGTAAAGACTTCACCTTACCGTATTTCTTTTCTCTAGTTGCTTTTGCGATACGCATTTGAAGCTTCAATACGTGTACTTCAACGGATTTCCAGTCGATGGACTGCCATTGATCGCCGTCAGAAGATGCACTAATCTCTTTCGAGATCACCATTTGCTTTATATGAACGTTTCCCCATTTGCTAGGCCATCATAAAATAATTTTAAACTGGGTTAGGTGGCAGTTTTATATTCG
>NZ_JAWOQN010000789.1:0-593 GCF_033337395.1 Vibrio sp. YT-19(2023)
AAATAGCTCTTTTGCCTTAGCGATGTCACATGGATCGTTCTCGTAAGCTATCGAGACCGGCACAATTTTTAACGAGCGCATGTACTCGCCAAACGCGACCTTTTGCTTGCGACCTTCAACGTGGAACATTTTTAAGATCGCAGGATCTGTAAAGTCGTTACCGTCTTTTGCGCGCCCTTCTTTTTGAGCAATCCAAATAGAGTTACCCGTATCCAGCGAGTGTTTGATGTAGCCAGACAACTGTCCAAGCGCTTTCATCATCTCTCGTGGAGCTTTTGCAGAACGCTTAACAATAAAGCTCTTGTTCAAACGCATCAGCTCTGTCGCACACGGTTTTTTTAGCAAATTATCGCCGATTGCAATACGCACAGTGCGGTGACCACTTTCGTACAAACCGTAGTTAACTAAAGCGGGATCCATTGCGATATCGCGATGGTTAGACACGAATAAGTAGGAGGTGTTTTTATCCAGTTTGTCTAAACCAGAGAACGTGACGCCATCCGTTGTCTTATTCAACGTATCTTGAAGGTATTTTTTCTCCTCGATTTGGATCGCTTCTACGGAGTCAAGTTTGCTCCACTTCGCTTTTAGGT
>NZ_JAWOQN010000790.1:0-593 GCF_033337395.1 Vibrio sp. YT-19(2023)
TCCTTCTATTATCGAACTTTCTGCATTCCATCAACTTAATGACCAATGGGCGATTCATTACGGTTGGCAACAAACTGACTGGAGCACTTTTAAAGAGCTAAAAGCGACCAGTAATGAATGTAAAGGCGGCGTATGTTTCTTCAAACCAGAAAAGTATGAAGACAACAACCGTTACTCTGTAGGTGCAACTTACACGCTAAACACAGAGTGGACATTCCGCGCAGGCTTGGCTTATGACGAGCAAGCGGGTGAAGCAACATTGAGTATCCCTGATAGTGACCGTATGTGGTACAGCGCGGGTCTAACGTATGCAATGAATGAAAACCTATCGTTTGATGCTGGTTTTGCATTGGTACAAAGTGAGTCGGGCTCTTTCACTGAGACTAACGCAGCAGGTCAAGAAATTAAGTTTGATTCAGAAGGTACGGCATACATCAGTGCAGTACAGATGAACTACACCTTCAAATAATAGGATTCTCGGAGTAACCCAATGAAACATACGTTTAAACTATCACTGCTTTGTTCTGCGATCCTACTTGCAGGTTGTGGCGACAACACATCAAGCTCAGGCACAACAGATAAAGTAACGTTTG
>NZ_JAWOQN010000791.1:0-593 GCF_033337395.1 Vibrio sp. YT-19(2023)
CCTGTTTGGTAAGTAGATAACTCCGTAACATAATAAGTATTCGAACCGTTCAGTTCGAAGTATGCACCTATATTTGCATCGTTTAAGTTAACGCTAGCTCTTGCGCTTTTATTATCCTTCCATTGATAGTAATGCGGATCAGTTCCATCAACACCAATTAAGCGAACTCGCATAAAATCATAATTAACAACATCGGTTGTAGTCTCACATGAAGCAACATCAAACGCGGCAGACTCATCACTTTCCGGTTGCTGAATCGTGGAGCAACTGGCTAATGACGTAAACTCTCCGTTAGGGTTTAAACCTTCCAATTGAACACGTGCACCAATGAAAGGTGTCACGATAGTCATCGTCGGCAAGTCGAAACTGCTTCTGAAATAAACTTCTTGAGTCGTGCTTTCATTCTCTGACTCATCAATAGCTTGAATTACCAGTTTTTGGCTCGCGTTTTCTGAGACGTTTTTGAAGCCATCACCTAGGATCTCCTTTACAAAAGGGACATAGTAAATAACTTCATCAACTCGCCCGCTACTATCCAAAATGGTTTCGTGAGGAATGCTTGCGGTTATCGCGTCCGTCGAAGCTAACGTCTG
>NZ_JAWOQN010000792.1:0-592 GCF_033337395.1 Vibrio sp. YT-19(2023)
GCGTCTAACACGCCACTGGCAAAGACGCCGCGCATCGCTCCACCTTCCACTACAATTGCTTTCGTTGCCATGTTTCCCCCATTAATTTCTCGGAAAAGAGTAATGAAATTCGTGCATTAGCAACAATTGGTTATTCTTATTATTGAGATAGGTGAAGTCTATGTATTTCTGCCTTAGAAAGTGAAAACTAAAGATCAAAAAATCCACACTTATGACGCAACACAAGTGTGGATTTGGGAAATATGGGAAGAGTTAGGCAAACACGGTTTTGTAGGCTTCGCCAGCACCATCGATGAACATTTGGGTGCCGATAACTGCCAAAATCAGGCCCATCATTTTTGTCACCACATTCAAAGCACTAGGCCCTACCGCTTTGACCAGTTTGTCCCCAAACAGGAACAATATGTAGGTGATGATACAAAGAACCGCAAATGAAACGATGGTAATAATGGTTTGGTCAAAACCACCTGTGGTCGCAAAGTTCATCGCTGTCGCAATCGTACCCGGCCCCGCGAGTATTGGCATCGCCAACGGTGATACGGCAATACTCAAGGCTGCCTGTTGCTGCGCAGGCGAATACGCTTTTTCCTTG
>NZ_JAWOQN010000793.1:0-592 GCF_033337395.1 Vibrio sp. YT-19(2023)
TTCTGGCTCTTCTTCTGGTTCGGGGGCTGCTTTGGCTTGTGGCGCAAGTGATTCCGTGCTCTCGACTTCTGGTGCTGGTGCACTGGCTTCAAGATTGGGCAATGCGATGGTCTTCGCACCTTGGTTTGGGGTGTCACTGAAGTGCACTACGCCGTTTTCGTCTACCCAAGTATAAGCGACCTGAGCCGAGGCTACAGAGGCCAGTAGCGTGCCGCTGAGTATACATAGCGATGGAATAAGCTGAACTTTCATGGCTCACCTTCTTTTGATCGATGATTTCACGTTTCAATGGCTTAGACCTTTGACCTACAAGGTAAAAATAGCCCAAGCGTATTTTTATTATCCCCTCATGTTAAACGGCGAATCTTGACTGACGAATACAAAAAAGGCCCGCCTGCGAGGCGAGCCTAATATTTTGTTACTGTGTTTACATTTTACACAGTTTGAACCTTATACAGAGTAGTAAAGTTCGAACTCAAGTGGGTGAGTTGCCATGTTGATGCGCTCAACGTCTTTTGACTTAAGTGCGATGTAAGAATCGATAAAGTCGTCAGAGAATACGCCGCCCGCTGTTAAGAACTCACGGTCTTCG
>NZ_JAWOQN010000794.1:0-592 GCF_033337395.1 Vibrio sp. YT-19(2023)
GCGTGAAGGGTACCCCTGGCCTTTGTCAAGCAGCGCGAGCACTGAGTGATGCAGTTGCGAAGCACGTACCTGTTGTGATGGCTCCTAACTACTCTGTTGGTGTGAACCTAGTATTTAAGTTGCTTGAGAAAGCTGCAAAAGTAATGGGTGATTACTGCGATGTCGAGATTGTCGAAGCTCATCACCGCCATAAAGTTGATGCTCCGTCAGGTACTGCGATTGGTATGGGAGAGGCGATTGCTGGCGCTATGGGCAACAAGTTAAGTGATGTTGCGGTGTATGCGCGTGAAGGCATTACTGGTGAGCGTACTAAAGATGAAATCGGTTTTGCAACCATTCGTGCAGGTGACATTGTCGGCGAGCACACAGCAATGTTTGCTGATATTGGTGAGCGAGTCGAAATAACGCACAAAGCGACGGACCGCATGACTTTTGCTAATGGTGCCGTGAAGGCTGCTGTGTGGCTACATTCCAAGCCGGCGGGCTGCTATACCATGACCGATGTGCTGGGTTTGAATGAGCTTTAAATACATAATTATTCGCCGGCGTAAGCCGGCTTTTTTGTATTTGAAGAAAGTTATGTAAATAAAAT
>NZ_JAWOQN010000795.1:0-591 GCF_033337395.1 Vibrio sp. YT-19(2023)
AGTGATAAGGGTCTTTTTCATGTTGATTTCCTTTACTGTCAATGAGGTAGTGCGCCATTGCAGTTTGTACAATGGCGCTTGTTGTTTATTTCTCTGGGTTTTGAGCTTTGTTGACTTCTCGCTGCTTCCACAGTTTGAAGATTGCTGGTAACACCAGCAGAGTCAGTAGTAGGGCAGAGGCCATGCCGCCAATCATTGGTGCAGCGATGCGCTGCATGACTTGAGAGCCAGTACCTGAGCCATACATGATAGGGATAAGGCCAATGATGACCGTGAGAACCGTCATCATGACCGGACGTACACGCAGCCCCGCACCTTCTCGAATGGCATCGGTTAAATCACCAATTTGCAGAGCTTGTTGGTTTTCTTCTGCGTGAAGTTTTTTGTGGTGCCACGCTTGGTTGAGATACACTAGCATGATGACGCCTATTTCCACCGCAACGCCAGCGAGAGCAATAAATCCGACCCCCACGGCGATGGAGAAGTTGTAGTTGAGGTAGTGCATCAACCACAAGCCACCAACCATCGCTAAAGGCAGAGTCAGCATAATGATCAGCACTTCACCCACACGGCGGAAGCTGAAGTAAAGCA
>NZ_JAWOQN010000796.1:0-591 GCF_033337395.1 Vibrio sp. YT-19(2023)
ACAACCTGTGTGGAATGCTTCACCGCCACGGATTTCAGAACCTAGCGCACGAATGCGACCCGCGTTGATACCGATACCAGCACGTTGAGATACGTAACGAACAATAGAACTTGCAGTTGCGTTGATAGAATCTAGGCTGTCACCACACTCAATCAGTACACATGAGCTGAACTGACGAGTAGGGGTACGTACACCAGACATAATTGGTGTAGGTAGAGAGATTTTAAATGTTGATGTCGCATCGTAGAAACGCTTGATGTAGTCAAGACGTGTTTCTTTCGGGTAGTTAGCGAACAGGCAAGCCGACACTAGAATGTAAAGGAACTGAGCACTTTCGTAGATCTCGCCAGACACACGGTTTTGCACGAAGTACTTGCCTTCAAGCTGTTTGACCGCAGCGTAAGAGAAGTTAAGGTCGCGTTTGTGATCGATGTAAGAATCTAGTTCGTCCAGTTCAGCTTTTGAGTAGTCTTCAAGGATATGTTGGTCGTACTTACCCATATCTACAAGACGAGACACGTGATCAAACAGCGTTGGCGGCTCATATTGGCCGTACGCTTTTTTACGTAGGTGGAATACCGCTAGGCGAGC
>NZ_JAWOQN010000797.1:0-591 GCF_033337395.1 Vibrio sp. YT-19(2023)
ACTCCCGAAAACTTGTCCCAAGAATCAGCAGCCATGGACTCCTCTAAACAGCTGCCTAGCACTCTGAAAACTAAAATAACTGATGAAGACTATCCTTAGTTTCTTTAGTTAGTAATGTCATTACGAAATGGCAGTTAACAGGAACTGTGGAGATCGAGCTGAAAACTTTCTGAGAGAGCTGGATTTTTAGAAATGCAAATTAAAACCCCTGTTTGACTGCAAAACACCTGCAGGACGATTTATCAGACTCTGGAGTGGTGGTGCACTGTTCTACTGCGCAGACACACCTGGACAAATATGACCTTCATGGAAGAGTCATCAGAAGAAAACCTTTCCTGTGTCCTCACCACAAAATTCAGTGTTTCAGAAGTTTACAAAGGAACATAAACAAGTGTGATGCTTTTTGGAAATAAGCCCTGTGGACCTGAAATAAAACTTTTAGGACTCAATGAGCAAAGGTATGTTTGGAGAAAAAAAGGAGGAAGAAAATTTCAGGAAGAGAACACCTGTCCAACTGTTAAACACAGGGTGGATCAATTATGGTTTGGACTTGTGTTTTACGGTTAAAAATTTTTTTACACTTATAGTTTT
>NZ_JAWOQN010000798.1:0-590 GCF_033337395.1 Vibrio sp. YT-19(2023)
TTCGCGTTCATTTCAGATTGAACGGTGTTGCTCACGCTGGTCAAAATCTCTTTAACGCTTGAATTGATGTGCTCCTGAGTTTGAGAACGAATCGTCATAACTTGTTGCGTCGATAGTAGCGACACAGTAATTAGCAGCAAAATTGAAGAGGCGGTGACAACCTTATGTCTGAATTTCATGAGTTTTCCTCTAAGTCTCCCGGATAGTTTTCTTCTGCTTCCACCTCTTTTTGGGTTCGGGTGAATTCGGCAGAAAAAGAAACCTGTTGTGTTTGATTACTTTCTTATCGACATCTTTATCAAAAACATGAATCGATTTGTTGTCTTTTTTAACCAAAATTAAACAAAATGGTGATTTGAGTTAAAACTTGTGAGTTTGATCTGATTAGTGAGCCATCTTAATGAAAGCGTCATAATGAAAGGAATTGCTTAAAGAGTACTGCTGTTAACAGGTTTGATTGAGGAGTTTAGTAAAGTTTTATGTATTATAAATAAGCGTTTATAGAGGTTTTTTCTTTGTAAATTATAGAGTTTACGTTGGGAGGCGAAGTTAAGTGGGGAAGTAAGCCAAATTTTAGTTGTAAAAAAGGC
>NZ_JAWOQN010000079.1:0-2758 GCF_033337395.1 Vibrio sp. YT-19(2023)
GGCACACACAGCAGGGCTCAACAATAAGGATTGCCCGATTGCCCGGGGCAAGTAGCCTAAAACTCGCGGTCGGGCATGTAAACTAGTAACCTCACTTGCCCGATCGGGCAAGTTGCTAAAAATAGTAAATGTTAATAACTAATCGATAAAATAAATGTATTTTAAAACGTGCTCTTCTGCTCTGATGCAGGCGCACGGCGGAGTTCCGCCACACACACAGGTGAGCACGCTAGAGCGGCTCGGCCGCATTTTCCTGACCAAACCTGACCCCGAGCCCGGTGCAGTTTGTCAGCTGACAAAGTTATTGAAATGCAAAGTGTGTAAATAACAACCAACAGACTGCTGTTACGCACAGACAGACACGCTGCTGGCACAGCAGCTCAGTGCCGCACTCACACAGAAGCAACCTGATCTCACAGAAATACGTGAAATGACCACGACCTCTTAACACCGCATTCCGTGGTGGCAGCACGTAATGGGTTGAAATTACGTGCTGCCACCACGAAAACAATGCCAATGTAAAGTCAATTAGGATCCTCTCCCGTGGTGGACACACGGATTCCCTGATTCAATCACGTCACGTCAACCTCGTTTTCCTCAATGATATCTTTAACATTCCTGTATACACACAAAAACGCGGAGGTGTCCTTGATATTAAAACGGCAAATATATTCCTGTTATAATTTCCCACCAATAATAATAATAATAATGATAATAACGTGATAATTCGGCTGTTCTAGATATTTGTTATAGCCTATTCAAATATTCAATCCCAAAAACGCCGTTTCTAGAGAACTTGCTAAAATATCTGAAATGAACCATCATGCCTACTTTTTCTTAACATATTTCATCTAGGTGCAGTGTCATTATTAGTTCAGCTTTACTAGACATTTGATATATTCAGTAGATGTATCTTTTTACGACCCTGTTTTACAACAAGCCGCAAAAAACCAACCGTCCCAAAAACGCCGTTTTTAGAGTACTATCTAAAATAACTACGATTAGCCAACATCCTTGCTTTTTTTCTTAACATAGTTCATCTAGATGCAGTGTAATAACTACTTCGGCTTTACTAGATATTAGATTTATTCAGTAGATCTATCTTTTTACAACCCTAATTTAAAGGCGCGAACGAACCTACTGTCCCAAAAACGCCGTTTCTAGTGTATTAGCTAAAATATCGAAAATTAGCCGACATCTTTACTTTTTCTTACCATAGTTCATCTAGGTGGAGTGAAATAACTAGTTCGGCTTTACTTGATATTAGATATATTCAGTAGATATATCTTTTTACAACCCTATTTAGAGCCCTACTTTGCAAATCAGAAGAACTACAACTATGTTGCTGATATGTATCAAACTGCATGGCGCGGTCCCAGGGAATTGTAGTTTTTTAAAAATCTAAGCGTTTTTCCCTGATTTGGAAGTTGTAAATACTGAATTGAGAGCACACTGTGGACTTTAAGGGGGTGGTAAACACATTTGTGAAATCAGATTTTAAATATCTAATTTCTAAATGGGTGAAAATGAATTTTATCCATATTTTATCCATATCTGACAGCACCCTCAGTTGTTGACTACACTCACATGATAGCTGAGGTCAAGAGCTCTTCATTTTTTGGACACAAGCCATGCCAGGTGTAGTTTCAGAGAGCACTTTGAAGGCCCAGTGTATAAAATGAGTTTTGTTTGTTTCTTTGCTTGTTTTTTCCTTTTTTATTGTAGATAGTTACTAACATGAGTCATCCTCAGACGATACAATACTACTAAAAAGTAAAACCAATAATAACAATAATGAAATAAGCAAAAATAATATTAAAATCATATTGAAATTTTAAAATCTATTTACAGAGTGGAATGGTAGCCTAATAGATAACTTAGATAATATTTATTATTGTTTAGACACTTTATTATTGCTTAGATACTATTTAGCCTATTATTGTATTTACTTTTAGCATGTTCTACTTTTGAGTAATTTTCGAGAAGTTATGATAAAAAAAAAAAAAATTACAGACTATTGAGACAACCTCTTCAGTGTCTCACGTCAATTAATTAACACTATTTGTCGGCTTTTTATAATGCCTATTTTTGCTGCTGTCTCCAGTTGAGAGTGGTGATTTGCTCAATACATTCTACAATAATAATTAGATTAACATTTGGTCTATAATATTGTTGGCTATATTACGCATTTTAATAAAAAAACGGAAGAATAAATGAAATAAACACCGAAATAATTACTTTTTTTTATTGATACTCCTCTCTGATACACACACACACACACACACACACACACACATTGTACACGCGATTGAATGAATGAATGAATGAATGAACATTAGAAGTGGTTCAACCGCAGTCCCGCCGGCTGTTGTGGTCACACTGAGTATGAAATGACTCCTGCTGATTTTGTTATCATTAGTCATTAGTCAAACTGAGCTTGAAGTGCCTGTGCTGTCACCTAAGTACGTGGTCATTAATTAGCATAACAATGGCTTCACTCTGACAGACACAGGCCTGTGTGTGTTTGTGTGTGTGTGTTGTTTGATCATCGCACATGTCAAAGTTTCATTAGGTCACATGGCTTATACCTACAACTTTCAAAATATACGCTCACACCACCTTCATAAGAACCCTGTATTTTTAAACCTGCGGGCCCCCTTATAAAATATGACACCTGTCCGCTTCGGGACGGTGTGAACAACTAAAAAATATGAAATATTAATATATTTCTCGACATTTTTTTGCTTAAATCTTTGAA
>NZ_JAWOQN010000007.1:0-1883 GCF_033337395.1 Vibrio sp. YT-19(2023)
GCAAACTTCCCGTTCTGTACCATTGAACCAAACACTGGTGTGGTTCCTGTGCCAGATCTACGTCTAGACGCACTAGCTAAGATCGTTAACCCACAGAGAGTTCTTCCAACGACGATGGAGTTCGTGGACATCGCTGGTCTTGTTGCTGGTGCATCACGTGGTGAAGGTTTAGGTAACAAGTTCCTAGCTAACATCCGTGAAACAGACGCGATTGGCCACGTTGTACGTTGTTTTGAAAACGAAAACATTGTTCATGTTTCAGGTAAAGTTTCACCTATTGAAGATATCGAAGTGATCAACCTTGAACTTGCAATGGCTGACCTAGATTCTTGTGAGCGAGCGATTCAACGTAACGCGAAGAAGGCAAAAGGCGGCGATAAAGACGCAAAATTTGAACTAACCGTACTAGAAAAACTGTTACCAGTACTAACTGAAGGCGGCATGGCACGCACAGTTGAGCTATCTAAAGAAGAGTTAGCAGCAATCGGCTATCTAAACTTCCTAACACTGAAGCCAACTATGTACATTGCAAACGTAAACGAAGATGGCTTCGAAAATAATCCATATCTAGATGCGGTTCGTGAGTTCGCAGAAAAAGAAAACAATGTCGTTGTACCTGTATGTGCAGCTATCGAATCTGAACTATCTGAACTAGAAGATGAAGATCGCGAAGAATTCCTCGCAGATATGGGGATCGAAGAGCCGGGTCTGAACCGTGTAATTCGCTCTGGTTACGAACTACTGACTCTACACACCTACTTCACAGCAGGTGTTAAAGAAGTACGTGCTTGGACAATCCCTGTTGGTGCAACTGCACCTCAGGCGGCAGGTAAGATCCACACTGACTTCGAGAAAGGCTTTATTCGTGCAGAAGTAGTCGGTTACGACGATTTCATCCAATTCAATGGTGAAAATGGCGCAAAAGACGCAGGTAAATGGCGTCTAGAAGGTAAAGACTACATCGTAAAAGATGGTGATGTTGTACACTTCCGCTTCAATGTTTAATTAAATGAATGAATTCTAAACACTTCATTTACACTAAAAGCCAGCTGTTAAGCTGGCTTTTTTAATACCTTAAGTAAATGAACAAAAATAAATTACGCAACCGCAAGCTAATTTATTTCCAGTTTTAGATCATAAACACGCCTCTTTGTTTAAAAAGGAAGCGAACGAGGTTTTTTCCGAAATTTATTAAAAAAAACTGTTGACGGATCTCACTCAACTTCGCATAATGCGCGCCGTTCCCAACGACAAGGCAACGAAGCGTTGAGAACAAAAAATATGGTTTTGGCTACGTAGCTCAGCTGGTTAGAGCACATCACTCATAATGATGGGGTCACAGGTTCGAATCCCGTCGTAGCCACCATGAACAACGTTATTTAGGTTTTTACCAATTACCTTGATAACTACAGAATAAGTTGCGGAAGTGGCGGAATTGGTAGACGCACCAGATTTAGGTTCTGGCGCCGCAAGGTGTGAGAGTTCAAGTCTCTCCTTCCGCACCATATTTTAAATAGTCATTGTGACTATTGCCTGCAGGTCTATCGCCAAGCGGTAAGGCAGCGGCTTTTGATGCCGCCATTCCCTGGTTCGAATCCAGGTAGACCTGCCATTATTCAAGTGAGATTCCTTTATAAAAGGGGTTGTCACTGAGAGCGTGAAGGTTTATATTGTCTCGCTCCAAAAGATGGCTACGTAGCTCAGCTGGTTAGAGCACATCACTCATAATGATGGGGTCACAGGTTCGAATCCCGTCGTAGCCACCATGAACAACGTTATTTAGGTTTTTACCAATTACCTTGATAACTACAGAATAAGTTGCGGAAGTGGCGGAATTGGTAGACGCACCAGATTTAGGTTCTGGCGCCGCAAGGTGTGAGAGT